>NZ_JADNLF010000006.1:0-245009 GCF_015555825.1 Bacteroides clarus
TCCGAACAGAGAAGTTAAGCTCAGTCACGCCGATGGTACTGCGTAACAGTGGGAGAGTAGGTAGTCGCCGTTTTTTTTTAGAGAAGCCCCCGTATCGATAGAAGGATACGGGGGCTTTATTGTTTTCAGAAGGATATTACCGATCGGAATCGGGTGAGCTGTATCCTGTTTTGGAAAATTGAGCTGTTTTCCGTATATTTGCCGGCGAACTGATTTTTTAATTAATATTTAAAGCAAATTGAAGTATGAAAACTAAAGTTTTATTCGCTGCTATGGCAGTAGCATTTTCTTTCGCCGTAACATCATGTGGTAACAAAAAGGCTGATGCCAATGCAACCGGAGCGGATTCTTGCTGCGCTGCACAAACCGAACAAGTATGTGATTCTGCAAAGGCTTGCTGCCAGGCTGATTCTGCTGTTTGTCCGAAAGCTGCTTGCGATAGCGCCAAGTGTGACAAACCTTGCGAAAAGAAGTAATTCAGGACTTGTATTGAACTGAAACATAAGGAAAAGGCGTGCCTTGAAGGTGCGCCTTTTTTGTGATATATTAGAGTGATAAATGAATGTTAACTTATAAAATGATATTATTTCTAATAAAAAAGTTACGAATTTGTTTGTACGGTACGAAATAATCTATACCTTTGCATCGTTAAAACAAAAAAGATAAGATGATTCAGAACTTTACATATATTCTACTGTGTGGTATTATTATTCTACTGGCAAAGTTTAGTGGAAGTGAGTGCTGTGCATAAATATATGTAAGATATAACAATATACTAAAGCCTTTCTCACTTCCCTGTGCGAAAGGCTTTTTTTATGGAATATGAATTTATAAATATAATAAAGCGATGAGTGATAAATTATTTATTTTCGACACAACGCTCCGCGATGGTGAGCAGGTTCCGGGATGCCAGTTGAATACAGTGGAAAAGATTCAGGTAGCCAAGCAACTGGAAGCACTGGGTGTGGATGTAATTGAAGCGGGATTTCCTATTTCAAGTCCGGGTGATTTTAATTCGGTGATTGAAATTTCCAAAGCAGTGACGTGGCCTACGATTTGCGCCTTGACACGTGCCGTACAGAAAGATATCGATGTTGCAGCGGAAGCCCTGCAATTTGCCAAGCATAAGCGTATTCATACGGGTATCGGAACTTCCGACTCGCACATCAAATATAAATTCAATTCCAATCGCGAGGAGATTATTGAGCGTGCGGTAGCGGCCGTGAAGTATGCCCGCCGTTATGTAGAGGATGTTGAGTTCTATGCCGAAGATGCCGGACGCACGGATAACGAATATCTGGCACGTGTGGTGGAAGCTGTTATCAAGGCGGGTGCTACGGTGGTTAATATTCCCGATACCACAGGATACTGTCTGCCTGCCGAGTATGGGGCGAAGATAAAGTATCTGATGGAACATGTGGACGGCATTCATAATGCTATCATTTCTACCCATTGCCACAATGATTTGGGTATGGCTACCGCCAACACAATGGCAGGTGTGCTGAATGGAGCCCGTCAGGTGGAAGTTACTATCAATGGTATCGGTGAACGTGCCGGAAATACTTCGCTCGAAGAAGTGGCGATGATTATTAAATGCCATAAGGATATCAACATTGAAACCAACATCAATACGCAGAAAATTTATCCTACCAGCCGTATGGTATCGAGCTTGATGAATATGCCGGTGCAGCCTAACAAGGCGATCGTAGGCCGCAATGCCTTTGCCCATTCATCGGGTATTCATCAGGACGGCGTATTGAAGAATGTGCAGACTTATGAGATTATCGATCCGCATGATGTGGGTATCGACGATAACTCCATCGTACTGACCGCCCGCAGCGGACGTGCCGCTTTGAAGAACCGTTTGCAGGTGTTGGGCGTGTCTTTGGATCAGCAGAAGCTGGATAAGATTTACGAGGAATTCCTGAAACTTGCCGATAAGAAGAAGGACATTAACGATGATGATATTTTGGTACTGGCAGGTGCGGATCGTGCTCAGAATCATCGTATCAAGCTGGAATACTTGCAGGTGACAAGCGGTGTAGGTGTTCGTTCCGTTGCCAGCCTGGGATTGAACATTTCGGGTGAGAAGTTCGAGGCGGCTGCCAGCGGAAACGGTCCGGTAGATGCCGCGATCAAGGCTTTGAAGAAGATAATAGACCGCCACATGACGTTGAAAGAGTTTACGATTCAGGCCATCAGCAAAGGCAGTGATGATATGGGTAAGGTACATATGCAGGTGGAATATGATAACTGTATCTACTATGGCTTCGGCGCCAATACGGACATTATAGCCGCATCGGTGGAAGCGTATATAGACTGTATCAATAAATTCAAGATGTAAAATCCGTATCTTATACATACTTTATAAATACATAAATCATAATTCATAAACTGTAAATTACAACTCGTTTCCGATGAACACATTATTTGATAAAATTTGGGATGCTCACGTTGTGCAGAAGGTTGAAGACGGCCCTACACAGCTTTACATAGACAGGCTTTATTGCCATGAAGTAACCAGTCCGCAGGCTTTTGCCGGATTGCGTGCAAGAGGGATTAAGTGTTTCCGTCCGGAAAAGATATTCTGTATGCCCGACCATAATACGCCGACGCACGATCAGGACAAGCCTATTGAAGACCCTGTTTCGAAGACGCAGGTGGATACGCTTGCCAGGAACGCGGAAGACTTCGGGCTGGAGCATTTCGGCATGATGGACAAGAAGAACGGCATTATCCATGTGGTAGGTCCGGAACGCGGACTGACCTTGCCGGGCATGACAATCGTATGCGGCGACTCGCATACTTCTACCCATGGCGCAATGGGTGCGGTGGCTTTCGGTATCGGTACGAGTGAAGTGGAAATGGTGATGGCTTCGCAATGTATTCTTCAAACCCGTCCCAAAACGATGCGCATTACGGTAGACGGTAAACTGGGTAAGGGGGTGACAGCCAAAGATGTGGCGCTCTATATGATGTCTAAAATGACTACCAGCGGTGCTACGGGCTACTTTGTGGAGTATGCCGGAGAGGCTGTGCGCAGTCTGTCCATGGAAGGACGCCTCACTCTGTGCAACCTCAGTATAGAGATGGGCGCGCGCGGCGGTATGGTTGCCCCGGATGAAACGACTTTCGAGTATATCAAAGGACGTGAATACGCCCCGAAAGGTGAAGAGTGGGATAAGGCGCTGGCATATTGGAAGACGCTGAAAAGCGATGCGGATGCGGTATTCGATAAGGAAGTACGCTTTGATGCCGCTGATATCGAGCCGATGATTACCTACGGAACCAATCCGGGCATGGGCATGGGCATTACGCAGCATATTCCCGCTACCGAGGGGATGGGCGAGGCTGCCAAAACGTCTTTTATGAAGTCTATGGACTATATGGGTTTCCGGCCGGGTGAACCATTGCTGGGCAAAAAGATAGATTATGTGTTCCTGGGTGCTTGTACCAACGGCCGTATCGAGGACTTCCGTGCATTTGCCTCTATCGTGAAAGGCCGTAAGAAAGCGGCGGATGTCGTGGCATGGCTGGTTCCCGGTTCGTGGATGGTAGATGCGCAGATACGTGAAGAAGGGTTGGACAAGGTGCTGGAAGAGGCGGGGTTTGCTATCCGTCAGCCGGGATGTTCGGCTTGCCTGGCGATGAATGATGATAAAGTGCCTGCCGGAAAGTATGCGGTGTCCACCAGTAACCGTAACTTTGAAGGACGTCAGGGGCCGGGCGCACGCACTTTGCTTGCCAGTCCGCTGGTGGCTGCCGCGGCTGCGGTGACAGGGGTGATTACAGACCCGAGAGAGTTGTTAAATGAAGAATGAAGAACGAAGAATGAAGAAACAATGAAACAGAAATTCAATATCATCAACAGTACTTGCGTACCTCTTCCGTTAGAGAATGTAGATACCGACCAGATAATCCCTGCTCGTTTCCTGAAAGCCACTACCAAAGAAGGCTTTGGCGAGAACCTGTTTCGCGATTGGCGGTATGACAAGCAAGGCAATAAAATAGAATCTTTCGTACTGAATGACCCTACTTACGGCGGACAAATCCTTGTAGCCGGCAAGAACTTCGGTTCGGGAAGCAGCCGCGAGCACGCAGCCTGGGCCATTGCCGACTATGGTTTCCGTGTGGTGGTAAGCAGCTTTTTTGCGGATATCCATAAGAATAACGAACTGAATAATTTCGTGCTTCCCGTAGTGGTGAGCGAACCGTTTCTGAAGGAACTTTTCGATTCGGTTTTTGCCGACCCCAAGACGGAAGTGGAAGTGAACCTGCCCGAACAGACCATCACCAACAAGGCGACAGGCAAAAGCGAGCATTTTGAAATCAATGCCTACAAGAAACATTGCCTGATGAACGGTTTGGACGATATAGATTTCCTTGTGGAGAATAAAGATAAGATAGAATCCTGGGAGAAGAAACATGAAGCATAATCATCCGAAAATAGAAATCATGGACACCACGCTCCGCGACGGCGAACAGACCAGCGGAGTATCTTTCGTGCCCCATGAGAAGCTGATGATAGCCCGTTTGTTGCTTGAAGACCTGAAAGTAGACCGGGTGGAAGTCGCTTCCGCGCGGGTGTCCGAAGGAGAGTTTGATGCGGTGAAAATGATATGCGACTGGGCGGCCCGCCGCAATATGTTGCCGAGAGTGGAAGTGCTCGGCTTCGTAGACGGGCATACGTCGGTGGACTGGATACACGCTACCGGTTGCCGCGTCATCAACCTGTTGTGCAAAGGCTCCTTGAAGCACTGCTCCTGCCAGTTGAAGAAATCGCCCGAAGAGCATATCGAGGATATTCTGGCAGTGGTGAACTACGCGAATGTGCAGGACATGGAAGTGAACATCTACCTGGAAGACTGGAGCAACGGCATGAAAGACTCGCCCGAATACGTCTTTCAGTTGATGGACGCATTGATTCAGACCAATATAAAGCGGTATATGCTGCCCGATACATTGGGTGTGCTGAACCCGCTGCAAGTCATTGAATTCATGCGGAAAATGGTGAAACGCTATCCGCACGCGCATTTCGACTTCCATGCGCACAATGATTACGACCTTGCGGTGAGCAACGTGCTGGCCGCCGTGTTGAGTGGCTGCAAGGGCTTGCACACCACCATTAACGGTTTGGGCGAGCGTGCCGGGAATGCCCCTCTTGCCAGCGTGCAGGCCATCTTGAAAGACCATTTCAGCGCTATCACCAATATCGACGAGAGCCGTCTCAATGATGTGAGCCGTGTGGTAGAGTCTTATTCGGGCATCGTTATCCCTGCCAACAAGCCGATTGTGGGAGAAAACGTGTTTACGCAGGTGGCGGGCGTGCATGCCGACGGAGATAATAAGAGTAACTTATACTGCAACGACCTCTTGCCCGAACGTTTCGGCCGCAAGCGGGAGTATGCCTTGGGCAAGAACAGCGGCAAGGCGAATATCCGCAAGAATCTGGAAGACCTGGGACTGGACTTGGACGAGGACTCCATGCGCAAGGTTACCGAACGCATCATCGAACTGGGCGATAAAAAGGAACTGGTGACGCAGGAAGATTTGCCGTACATCGTTTCCGACGTCTTGAAGCACGGAATTGTGGACGAGCGTGTAAACCTGAAAAGCTACATCGTGAACCTTGCCTACGGGCTGAAGCCAATGGCTACGTTGAAAATAGAAATCAACGGCAAGGAGTATGAGGAGAGTTCCAGCGGTGACGGTCAGTACGATGCCTTTGTGCGTGCGTTGCGCAAAATATACAAGGTGACTTTGGGGCGCAAATTCCCGATGCTGACGAATTATGCGGTGACTATTCCCCCCGGCGGACGTACCGACGCTTTTGTGCAGACGGTAATCACCTGGACGTTTGAAGACAAGGTGTTCCGCACCCGCGGACTGGATGCCGACCAGACGGAAGCCGCCATCAAGGCCACGGTGAAGATGCTCAATATCATCGAGGGAGAATACGATAAATAAGATATTTGTGACGGGTGACCGTATTCGCCGCAGAATAAGGTGATGAAAGATAAAATAGAAAATGAATTGAAAAAGAAATAAATAATTATGGATTTTAAAATTGCAGTATTGGCCGGTGACGGTATCGGCCCCGAAATATCCGCAGTAGGTGTGGACGTAATGACCGCCGTTTGCGAGAAGTTCGGTCACAAAGTGAACTATGAGTATGCTGTCTGCGGTGCGGACGCCATCGACAAAGTGGGAGACCCGTTTCCCGAAGCTACCTATCAGGCTTGCAAGAATGCCGATGCAGTGTTGTTCTCGGCAGTAGGCGACCCGAAATTCGACAATGACCCCACCGCAAAGGTACGCCCGGAACAAGGGTTGCTGGCTATGCGCAAGAAGTTAGGATTGTTTGCCAACATCCGTCCCGTGCAGACCTTTAAGTGCCTCTTGCACAAGTCTCCGCTTCGTGCAGAATTGGTGGACGGAGCTGATTTTCTCTGTATCCGCGAACTGACGGGCGGTATGTACTTCGGCGAGAAATACCAGGACAACGACAAGGCTTACGACACCAATATGTACACCCGTCCGGAGATTGAACGCATCCTGAAAGTAGGCTTTGAGTATGCCATGAAGCGCAACAAGCACCTTACGGTGGTGGACAAGGCGAATGTGCTTGCCTCTTCGCGTCTGTGGAGGCAGATTGCCCAGGAAATGGCTCCGAACTATCCGGAAGTCACCACCGACTATATGTATGTGGACAACGCCGCCATGCGTATGATTCAGGAACCGAAGTTCTTCGATGTGATGGTGACGGAGAATACCTTCGGCGATATTCTGACCGATGAAGGCTCTTGCATCAGCGGCTCCATGGGCCTGCTTCCTTCCGCTTCCACCGGCGAAAGTACCCCGGTATTCGAGCCTATTCACGGTTCATGGCCGCAGGCTAAGGGCTTGAACATTGCCAATCCGCTGGCGCAGATTCTTTCCGTAGCCATGTTATTTGAGTACTTCGACCTGAAAGAAGAAGGCGCGCTTATCCGCAAGGCGGTGGACGCTTCTCTCGACGCCAACGTCCGTACCCCGGAAATTCAGGTGGAAGGCGGCGACAAATACGGCACGAAAGAAGTAGGCGCGTGGATTGCGGACTACATCAAACACTAATCTTTATTAAGGAAAGAAAGGGACAAACGTTTTTTTCCTACCTTTGCGAGGAGATGCCTCAAAAGTATGATACATTTATCTGTGATAATGATTTTACTTTTGATGTATCTCCTCGTTTTATAAGTAATGATTATGGCAAAAATAGCAAAGAACTTGACGGAACTTATCGGCGGCACACCGTTGATGAAGTTGGCCGGATACAGCGGGAAGTACGGACTGCAACGGGATATAGTTGCCAAACTGGAGTCGTTTAATCCGGCAGGCAGTGTAAAAGACCGCGTAGGGTTGGCAATGATTGAGGATGCCGAAGCGCGCGGAGCGTTGAAGCCCGGCGCCACTATTATAGAACCTACCAGCGGCAATACGGGGGTGGGACTGGCAATGGTAGCTACCATCAAAGGTTATCATCTGATACTGACCATGCCCGAAACTATGAGCATCGAACGCCGTAACCTGTTGAAAGCCCTCGGAGCGGAAATCGTGCTGACGGACGGGTTGGCGGGTATGGCGGGCTCTATCGCCAAGGCGCAGGAACTGAGGGATAAGATTCCCGGAGCCGTAATTCTGCAACAGTTTGAGAATCCTTCCAACGCCCGGATACATGAGCTTACTACGGGAGAGGAAATCTGGACGGACACGGACGGACAGGTGGACGTGTTTGTGGCGGGAGTAGGTACGGGCGGTACGATTTGCGGTGTAGCCCGCACGTTGAAGAAGCATAATCCGAATGTTTATATCGTGGCTGTCGAGCCTGCGTCGTCTCCCGTGCTTGAGGGGGGAGAGGATGCGCCGCACCGTATACAGGGCATCGGGGCAAACTTTATTCCGGCTCTTTATGACGCTTCGGTAGTGGATGAGGTGATTCCTGTGCCGGACGATGAAGCCATTCGTGCCGGACGCGAGCTGGCGTCTACCGAGGGACTGTTGGCGGGAATATCTTCCGGCGCGGCTGTTTATGCAGCCCGTTTATTGGCAAAACGTCCCGAATTTGCAAACAAGATGATAGTTACCTTGTTGCCTGATACGGGGGAGAGGTATCTCTCGACGGAGTTGTTCGCTTTTGACACTTATCCTTTGGAATAAATGCCGGGGAGAAACTCCCGTTCCAACGCTTGGTACCTTTCGTACCACCGGCTGGTATTGCTTGTACCAAGGCTTGGTATTGTCTGTACCAGCGGTTGGTATTCTTCGTACCAATGCTTGGTATCTCCGATACCGGCGGTTGGAACCGGTTTAAGTAAATGTTGAAATTCGGTTTGTATCAACACTTGCTTGTTTACTTATCTTATAAATATAGAATCATAAGTATGAAGAAGCTGATTTTTCTCGTTGTGTGTTTATTGGCAGGCGGTATGCCTGTATTTTCGCAGACCTATCAGGAACTTTGCGACCGTGCCATAACTTACACTGAACAGGATAGTTTGCCGCAAGCGGAAGAGTATATCCGCCAAGCCTTAAAGCTGGAACCGGCAAATCCTCACAATGCCCTTCTGTTTTCCAATCTCGGTACGATACAGCGTCGTCAAAGGCAGTACGAGCAGGCTTTGGAGTCTTATAACTTTGCCTTGAATATCGCTCCGCGCGCAGTTCCTATCTTGCTGAACCGTGCGGCTGTTTATATGGAACTGGGGCGTAATAATCTGGCGCAGGCCGATTATTCTCTGGTGTTGGATTTAGAGAAGAACAATGAGGAAGCTTTGCTGATGCGCGCTTATATTTATATGCAGCAGCGTGAGTATAAAATGGCAAAGGCTGATTATGAACGCTTGTTGAAAGTGAATTCAGCCAGCTATAACGGTCGCCTCGGTTTGGCCACTTTGGAACAGAAAGAGGGGAAATACGAAGAAGCGCTGAGCGTCTTGAACAATATGATTGCAACCACGGGAGAAACTTCTCAGTTGTCTTCTTCCCAATATGCCATGCTGTATGTAGCTCGTGCCGGAGTAGAGAAAGACTTGAACCACATGGATATGGCCTTGGTAGACCTGGAAGAGGCAATAAGACTGGATAGCTCGCAACCGGAAATATACCTGATGCGCGGTGAAATCTACCTCGCCCAAAAGAAAAAAGACTTAGCCAAACGCGATTTTGAGAAGGCTGTATCATTAGGAGTGCCGCAAGCCGATTTGCGTGACCTGCTGCAACAGACGAGGAAATAGGGGGAGCGTTTAGTGATTAGTGATTAACGATTAGTGATTAGCGGTTAGCTGTTAACAGTTTATAGCATCACAACTTAATCACTAATCACTAAACGCTAATCGCTAAACTTACGTATTAGGGCAACGAATTCTTTTCCGTATTTCTTCTTTTTGTATTCTCCGATGCCGCTGATGTTGCCGAATTCCTCAATGGTGGCGGGGCGTGAGGTACTGAGCAGGTGAAGCACTTTGTCGGACAGGACGATGTATGCGGGCAAGGCTTCTTCGTCCGCAAGACGTTTTCTCAACTTGCGCAACGCTTCAAAGAGAGCCTCGTTCTCCGTATCGGGAAGTCCCAAAGGCAGCTCTTTGCCGGGAGCGGGCACCTTGCGTTTTCTTCCCTGCTTGGTTTCGTTCGTTTCTTCCCGGCGTATTACTACTAATCGGGCGGTGGCTCTACCGAAAAGAACATCGCTTCCTGTGGAGGTTATTTTCAGATGATTGTTTTCGTTGTAGGCGATTTCAAAGTAGCCGAGCTGCAGCATTTGTAATAAATAATCATGCCAGTCGCGGGCCGGAACTTCACGTCCGGCGGCAAATGTTTTCAGTTGCTGATAGCCTTTGCTCACGACTTCGGGAGACATGGTTCCTCTTAGAATATCCACTAAAACGCCCGTGCTTATTTGCTGTTCCGTACGGGCAATGGCGCTTAAGGCTTTCTGTACGATAATAGTTCCGTCGAAGCGTTCCGGCGGGTTCTTGCAGACATCGCAATTGCCGCAATCATGGTCTGCCGTCTCTCCGAAATAGCTTAACAATATGCGGCGCCGGCAGATGTCGGATTCGGCGTATTGCTGCATGCGTTGCAGTTTCTCTAAGTTAATGCCTTCTTGCCCGCTGTCGGTGGCGAATTTGGTCAGTAAAATCAAGTCAGCCAGCGAGTAAAACAGTAATGTGTCGCTTGGCAGCCCGTCTCTTCCGGCACGTCCGATTTCCTGATAGAAACTCTCGATACTCTTTGGTAAATTATAATGAATAACCCATCGTACGTTGCTCTTGTCTATACCCATGCCGAAAGCAATGGTGGCGCATACCACTTGCACACGGTCATTGATGAAATCATCTTGCGCTTCGTCCCTGCGGGCGGGGGAGAGGCCGGCGTGGTAGACGGCGGTGCGGATGCCTTGCTTTTGGAGCATTTGCGCCACGGACTCCGTCTTGCTTCGACTCATGCAATAGATGATGCCGCTTTCTCCGGGATGACGGGCTATGAAGTCAAGAATTGTCTTGGATTTTTCCTTCTGCCGGTAGCCCCGCTTTACGGTGAGGCTCAGGTTGGGGCGGTCGAAAGAGGAAATGAATATCCGGGGGTGGTTCAGATGGAGTTGCCTGATGATATCTTCGCGCGTGATTTTGTCGGCGGTGGCGGTCAGGGCGATGATGGGCACCTGCGGAAACTGCCGGTGCAGAATCCCCATTTGTGTATATTCCGGACGGAAATCATGCCCCCATTGCGAAATGCAATGCGCCTCGTCGATGGCGAAAAGTGAGATGTGCATATCCCGCAGGAGATAGTTGGCCTCTGCAAGCAGCTTTTCGGGAGAGATGTATAGCAGTTTCAGTTTGCCCTCCGTGCAGGCACGGCGAAGGGCGGCATTCTCCGTTTCGTCATTGCTGCTGTTCAGCGCACCGGCACTGATGCCGTTGGCGCACAACGCTTCTACCTGGTCTTTCATCAGCGAGATGAGCGGTGAGACCACTACGGCGGTTCCTTCGCGCAGTAGGGCAGGAAGCTGGTAGCATATTGATTTTCCACCGCCGGTGGGCATTAACACAAGTGCGTCGTTTCCATCCAGAATGTGACGGATAATCTCTTCTTGCAAGGGGCGGAAACTGTCGTATCCGAAGTATGTTTTAAGCGTTTGTAGCATAAGCGGTGCCGGTATCTTTTTCGGGGGCAAAGTTACATTAATTCTTGCATAAAACGCAAAAGGAAGTGTAACTCAATTAAATAACTTGTGAAATTGACAGTAAA
Source organism: Bacteroides clarus (assembly GCF_015555825.1). NCBI lineage: Bacteria > Pseudomonadati > Bacteroidota > Bacteroidia > Bacteroidales > Bacteroidaceae > Bacteroides > Bacteroides clarus. The sequence goes on from NZ_JADNLF010000006.1 coordinate 11,287, forward strand.
GTTAAATAATCTTATTATTGAGCGTACTCCGCTTCTTTTCAACCTTTTTCGTTGTTTATATATTAAAAATATGTGCGGGAAAAGTTGCGTATTAAAAAAAAATGTTAGACTTTTGTGTAATCTAAGGGAAACTCCTTTGGATTTCCATTTTTAAACAACCCTAACCAGTTAATTCAATGAGTGATTTAGAAAAAAAAGCACAGGAGGAGGCTACAAAGAAGCGTCCCTACAACCTGCGCGAAAAAAAAGAAAAGAAGGCCGCCTACCGTTCCTTGATACGCCCGGAACTGGCAGACGAGCTGTATGACAGGATACTGAATATCATTGTCGTGCAGAAGAAGTACAGAGACCCCAATTATTCTGCAAAAGATTTGGCAAAAGAGTTACAAACCAATACCCGCTATTTGTCGGCGGTTGTAAACTCTCGCTTTGGCATGAACTACTCATGTTTGTTGAATGAATACAGAGTGAAAGATGCTTTGCATTTATTGACAGATAAGAGATATGCTGACAAAAATGTAGAAGAAATCAGCACGATGGTTGGTTTCGCTAATCGTCAGTCTTTTTATGCTGCGTTTTACAAGAATGTAGGAGAAACTCCTAACGGTTATCGTAAGAAAAATGCGGTGAAAAGCAAATAATGCAGTGAAGCTGAATTTATAAAAGGAAATATTCTGAGACGTTTGCTCCGGAATACTTCCTTTTGTCATTTTAATACTAACTATTTCTTCCCGACACACATGAAAAAACAACTAATTACCGCGGTGGCCGCCATGTCTTTGCTGACAGCTTGCGGCGGAGCACCGAAAACGACTGCCGAGGCAGAAAAATTTGATTACACAGTGGAACAGTTTGCAGACTTACAGATTTTACGCTACCGCGTACCGGAATTTGAGAGCTTGTCTCTCAAACAGAAAGAATTAGTTTATTACCTCACGGAAGCCGCTTTGCAGGGACGTGACATCTTGTTTGACCAGAACGGGAAGTATAACCTCAGGATCCGCCGGATGCTGGAGGCTGTCTATACGGGCTATACCGGTGACAAGACTGCGGCAGATTTCAAGGCCATGGAAGTGTATCTGAAACGGGTATGGTTCTCCAACGGTATTCATCATCATTATGGCAGCGAGAAGTTTGTGCCGGGCTTTACTCCCGAATTCTTCAAACAAGCCCTTTTGAGCGTAGATGCATCCACGCTTCCGCTGGCGGAAGGACAGACGGTGGAACAACTTTATGAAGAAATCGCTCCCGTTATCTTCGACCCTCAGGTAATGCCGAAGCGTGTGAACCAGGCTGCCGGTGAGGATTTGGTGCTGACTTCGGCATGTAATTATTATGACGGAGTGACGCAGAAGGAAGCCGAGGCTTTTTACAACGCGATGAAAGATCCTAAAGATGAAACACCGGTTTCTTACGGGTTGAACAGCCGCCTGGTGAAAGAGAACGGCAAGATTCAGGAGAAAGTGTGGAAAGTGGGGGGCTTGTACGGTCAGGCCATCGAAAAGATAGTATATTGGTTGAAGAAAGCGGAAGGCGTTGCCGAGAATCCTGAACAGAAAGCGGTTATAGCCAAACTAATAGAGTTCTATGAAACAGGAGACCTGAAGACCTTTGACGATTATGCCATCCTTTGGGTGAAAGACTTGGATTCCCGCATCGACTTCGTAAACGGATTTACCGAAAGCTACGGAGACCCGTTGGGGATGAAGGCAAGTTGGGAGTCTTTGGTGAATTTCAAGGATTTGGAAGCTACCCGTCGTACGGAGATTATCAGTAGCAATGCGCAATGGTTCGAAGACCATTCTCCGGTGGAAAAGCAGTTCAAGAAAGAAAAAGTGAAAGGTGTTTCCGCCAAGGTTATCACCGCCGCTATTCTGGCGGGCGACCTTTATCCGGCAACGGCTATCGGCATCAACCTGCCCAATGCCAACTGGATTCGTAGCCATCATGGTTCCAAATCCGTCACGATTGGTAATATTACGGATGCCTACAATAAGGCGGCTCATGGCAACGGCTTCAATGAAGAGTTTGTGTATAGTGATACCGAGTTGCAGCTGATAGATAAATATGCCGATACCACCGATGAACTGCATACCGACCTGCACGAATGTTTGGGACATGGCTCAGGTAAGCTGCTTCCGGGTGTAGACCCCGACGCGTTGAAAGCTTACGGCTCGACTATTGAGGAGGCGCGTGCCGACTTGTTCGGACTTTATTATGTGGCCGATCCGAAATTGGTTGAACTGGGATTGACTCCGAATGCGGATGCTTATAAGGCTCAGTATTATACTTACCTGATGAACGGATTGATGACGCAGCTCGTGCGTATCGAACCGGGTAATAATGTGGAAGAGGCTCACATGCGTAACCGTCAGCTCATCGCCCGTTGGGTATATGAAAAGGGCGCTGCCGATAAAGTGGTGGAATTGGTGAAGAAAGACGGAAAGACTTATGTCGTAATTAACGATTACGGAAAAGTACGCGAACTGTTTGGCGAGTTACTTGCCGAAATACAACGTATCAAGTCTACGGGTGACTATGAAGCAGCCCATAAGCTGGTAGAGGCTTATGCCGTAAAGGTAGACCCTGAACTGCATGCGGAAGTATTGGAACGCTATAAGAAGCTGAACCTGGCTCCGTATAAAGGCTTTATCAATCCGAAGTATGAGGCTGTGACGGATGCTGACGGCAATATAACCGATGTGACAGTGACTTACGATGAGGGTTATGCCGAACAGATGCTGCGTTATGGCAAGGATTATTCGGTATTGCCTTCGGTAAACAATTAAATGGATACAGAGACGCAGAAGCTAAGAGGTACAAAGATACAGAGGTACCGAATTTTTCGGTCTAAAGCCTGAAAGGCTTGGAACATATATCCCGGGGTAACTCCCCGGGTGTAAAAAAGCCTCTGTCTTTTTACGCCCTGTAAGGGCAAGAGCCTTGCACGTGAATCTTTTGCCCTTACAGGGTGTAATGCTAATCATATGCATCTTCCCGGGGTGGTTACCCCGGGTTTGAAGATAAAGGGCTTTCAGCCTTACGTGATGAGCAGGACTTTCATTTTACAGAACTCTCATTTTATGGAACTAAAAGAACAACTCAAAGAAATAAAAACGCAGCTCCGTCTCTCCATGAATGGAGCTGTATCTCAAAGTATGCGGGAGAAGGGGTTGGTTTACAAACTCAACTTCGGCGTGGAACTGCCCCGTATCAAAAGTATTGCCGCCGCTTACGAAAAAGACCATGCCTTGGCGCAGGCTCTTTGGAAAGAGGATATCCGTGAATGTAAAATACTGGCGGGATTGCTCCAGCCGGTCGACAGTTTCTTGCCTGAGATTGCGGATATATGGGTGGAGAATATCAGGAACATCGAGATTGCGGAACTTACCTGTATGAACCTTTTTCAGTATCTTCCGTATGCTCCTGCCAAGTCTTTCCATTGGATTGCGGCTGAAGATGAATATACGCAGGTTTGCGGTTTTCTTACCATTGCCCGCCTGTTGATGAAAAAAGGGGATATGAATGAACGCGTGGAGAATGAATTCCTTGACCAGGCAATATCAGCATTCCTGTCGGGTTCTTACCATGTGCGTAATGCCGCACTGACCGCCATCCGCCGCTTTATGCAACACAGCGAAGAAAACGCTTTTCAAGTTTGCCGGAGAGTAGAGGGCATGAAAGAGTCTTCTTCCCAACCCGAACAGCTTCTTTATACCCTGGTAAGGGAAGAGGTGGAAATGTGATAGGGTGATAAGGTATTCACCTTGTCACTTTCTTTCCCTACTTTACTATTCTCGTTATTAATTTTTCTTTTTTTGTTTGCTTTCCGCAAAAAAGACTTAACTTTGTTGGCTGTTAAAAAACTGCGCCTTTAAATGGAAAGTCAGAACGTGAAAGATACGGTTAGGCAGATATTCACCGAATATCTCAATACGAACGGGCATCGCAAGACTCCCGAACGCTATGCCATACTCGAGACTATTTATTCCATAGACGGCCATTTCGACATCGATACGCTTTATTCGCTAATGGCGGATCAGGAAAACTTCAGGGTCAGTCGCGCGACACTTTACAATACGATTATATTACTTATCAATGCCCGTCTGGTTATCAAACATCAGTTCGGGAACTCTTCCCAATACGAAAAAAGCTATAACCGTGATACGCATCACCACCAAATCTGTACGCAGTGCGGTAAGGTTGTCGAGTTCCAGAATGAGGAATTGCAGCAGGCTATCGAGAATACAAAGCTGAGTCGTTTTAACTTGACGCATTACTCGTTGTATATGTACGGACTGTGCAGCAAGTGCGACCGTGCGAACAAAAGAAAGAAGAAAAATAATAACCATAAGAAAGAGAAATGAAAGTAGACATTCTATTAGGATTACAATGGGGCGACGAAGGCAAAGGCAAAGTCGTTGATGTATTAACTCCGAGATACGATGTGGTGGCACGTTTTCAAGGTGGCCCGAACGCCGGTCATACATTGGAGTTTGAAGGTCAGAAATACGTGCTCCGTTCCATTCCTTCGGGAATTTTCCAAGGTGATAAAGTAAATATCATCGGTAATGGCGTGGTGCTCGACCCGGCGCTGTTTAAAGCGGAAGCGGAAGCATTGGAGGCATCCGGCCACAATTTGAAGGAACGCTTGCATATTTCTAAAAAGGCGCATCTCATCCTGCCTACGCACCGCATTCTGGACGCTGCCTACGAGGCTGCGAAGGGAGATGCCAAAGTGGGTACTACCGGTAAGGGTATCGGTCCGACGTATACGGATAAAGTAAGCCGCAACGGTGTGCGTGTAGGTGATATTCTGCATGATTTTGATAAGAAATATGCTGCCGCCAAAGCTCGTCATGAACAAATTCTGAAAAGTCTGAACTATGAATATGATTTGACCGAATTGGAAAAGGCATGGCTTGAGGGTATCGACTACCTGAAACAGTTTAAGTTTGTGGATAGCGAACACGAAATAAACGGTTTGTTGTCAGACGGCAAGTCTGTTTTGTGCGAAGGCGCGCAAGGTACGATGCTGGATGTCGATTTCGGTTCTTATCCGTTCGTGACTTCTTCCAATACAATCTGTGCAGGCGCTTGTACGGGTCTGGGTATAGCTCCTAATAAGATTGGTGAAGTATACGGTATCTTCAAAGCATACTGTACGCGTGTGGGTGCAGGTCCGTTCCCTACGGAACTGTTCGATAAGACGGGTGACCAGATTTGTACGTTGGGACACGAGTTCGGCTCGGTAACAGGACGCAAGCGTCGTTGCGGCTGGATTGACCTGGTGGCCTTGAAATATGCCATCATGGTGGACGGTGTTACTAAGCTTATCATGATGAAGAGCGATGTGCTTGATACTTTTGAAACAATCAAGGCGTGTGTGGCATATAAGGTGAACGGTGAGGAAATCGATTACTTCCCGTTCGATATCGAAGGTGTTGAACCGGTATATGTAGAATTGCCCGGTTGGCAGACGGATATGACAAAGATGCAGAGTGAAGATGAATTCCCCGAGGAGTTCAATGCATATCTGTCTTTCTTGGAAGAACAACTCGGTGTGCCTGTGAAGATTGTATCTGTGGGTCCTGACCGCGGGCAAACCATTGAACGCTATACGGAAGAATAATAGATTTTAGCTAATTCTTCCTAAAAGATAAGGGAAACTGTGAGATTGCTCACGGTTTCCCTTTATTTTTGGCAAACAATTTGTTATATAAATAGAAACGACACATTATTCACTTATTTTTAAAAGAAGAAGATTATGACAACTGGAATGATAGGTATGCAATGGATTATCTTTATCGGTATAGCCGTGGTCAGCTGGCTGGTACAGATGAATCTGCAAAGTAAATTCAAGAAATATTCTAAAATCCCTACCGGTAACGGAATGACGGGAGCCGATGTGGCTTTGAAGATGCTGCACGATAATGGAATCTATGATGTTACCGTTACTCATACTCCGGGACATCTGACAGACCACTACAACCCCGCCAATAAGACCGTGAACCTGAGTGAGGATGTTTATAGCGGCAGCAGTATTATGGCGGCAGCCGTTGCCGCCCATGAGTGCGGACACGCCGTGCAGCATGCACGTGCTTATGCCCCGTTGACAATGCGCAGCAAGTTGGTGCCTGTGGTATCATTTGCTTCCAATATCATGACATGGGTATTGCTGGGCGGTATTCTGATGTTGAATACTTTCCCGCAATTGTTGCTGGCCGGTATCATCCTTTTTGCCATGACTACCTTGTTCAGCTTTATTACGCTTCCGGTGGAAATCAATGCAAGTAAGCGTGCGTTGGTATGGTTGAGCAGTTCCGGTATTACGAATGCCCGCAATCATACACAGGCTGAAGATGCGCTTCGTTCGGCTGCTTATACTTATGTGGTAGCCGCGCTTGGTTCATTGGCAACTCTTGTTTACTATATTATGATATTCCTGGGACGTAGAGAATAAGAGCATTCCGTTCCGCAGAAATAGAAAAATGCTTTCTTCATGCTAAATGGAGAAAGCATTTTTTTTCTTAATCAATAAAATACCGTAACTTTGTCGTCTGATTTTATAAATGATTGATACGATTATGGCAGCAAAACCAAGTATTCCAAAAGGAACCCGCGACTTTTCGCCTGTGGAAATGGCGAAACGTAACTATATATTCAATACGATTCGTGATGTTTATCATCTTTATGGTTTCCAGCAGATAGAAACTCCTTCCATGGAAATGCTTTCCACTTTGATGGGGAAGTATGGTGAAGAAGGTGATAAGCTGTTGTTCAAGATACAGAATTCCGGTGATTATTTTTCCGGTCTGACGGACGAAGAACTGTTGAGCCGTAACGCTCCGCGACTGGCCTGCAAGTTTTGTGAAAAAGGTTTGCGCTATGACCTTACCGTACCTTTCGCTCGTTATGTCGTGATGCACAGGGATGAAATAACTTTTCCTTTCAAGCGTTATCAGATTCAACCGGTGTGGCGTGCAGACCGCCCGCAGAAGGGACGTTATCGCGAGTTCTATCAGTGTGATGCCGATGTAGTGGGTAGCGACTCTTTGTTGAACGAGGTAGAGCTGATGCAGATTGTCGATACCGTATTTACACGTTTCGGTATTCGTGTTTGTATTAAAATCAACAACCGCAAGATTTTGAGCGGCATTGCCGAGATTATCGGTGAGGCCGACAAGATAGTGGATATTACCGTAGCTATTGATAAACTGGACAAAATAGGATTGGACAATGTCAATGCAGAATTGAAGGAGAAAGGCATCGGTGATGAGGCTATTGCCAAATTGCAGCCCATCATCTTGTTGAGCGGAAGCAATGAAGAAAAACTTGCTACTTTGAAACAGGTATTGTCTGCCAGCGAAACCGGATTGAGAGGTGTGGAAGAGAGTGAATTTATCTTGAAGACGTTGTCAACGCTCGGACTGAAGAATGAAATCGAGCTTGACCTGACTTTGGCTCGTGGCTTGAATTATTATACGGGCGCTATTTTTGAAGTAAAGGCGCTGGATGTACAAATCGGAAGTATTACCGGTGGCGGTCGCTATGACAACTTGACCGGAGTATTCGGTATGGCAGGTGTTTCGGGAGTAGGCATTTCGTTCGGTGCAGACCGTATATTCGATGTGTTGAACCAACTTGAACTCTATCCGAAAGAAGCGGTGAACGGTACGCAACTTCTGTTTATTAACTTTGGCGAGAAAGAGGCGGCTTTCTCTATGAATGTACTTGCCCAAGTACGCGCGGCAGGCATCCGTGCCGAAATCTTCCCCGATTCCAGTAAGATGAAGAAACAGATGAGTTATGCCAATTCAAAGATGATACCGTTTGTTGCTTTGGTTGGAGAAAATGAAATGAACGAAGGCAAAGTAACCCTGAAGAATATGGAAACCGGCGAACAGAAGTCGGTTACTCCCGAAGAATTGGTAAGCGAACTGAGTTAATAAAAACTGAAATACTATTAAAAAGGAGCGCATTTGTGCTCCTTTTTTTGTATATTTGTAAAGAAGGTGTTGCAGAAATGTAATATCGGGCTTTTACCTTTGCAGTGACAATAAAATAGGAGGTTTGTATGGTTTCCGTTCAATTTAAACAAGAAAAGCACAATGCTCTCGTCAGTTTTTTGATGATTGTCATAGCGGTGTTGTTTTTGCTTTATATGGGAAGTTCGCTGGTGCACTCTACCAGGACTTTTTGGGAAAACTATTCCATTGAGAATTTATTGGAATGATACTTCATCGATAAGTCTTATAGGAAGTTAACTTGATTGTACCGATGATGTTAACCAAGTGTGATGTGACAAGTTAACATCATGGTATGTATGATGTTAATATCGTATGGGTTATGATATTAACTTATAGTTTTGTTGAGACGTTATTACCTTTTTGCGGTATTTACCTATGTTGAGAATAAATAAAGGCAGCTAATCCCATTGCGGTTGGTTGTCTTTTTGTATATTTGTGAATTAATGTCTCAAAATTTCAGCACGAACGGAGTTTGTTAACCATATCATAAATTAAAAAACAACCAAAATCATGAATCAAGATTTCTCAATGCATGCCAATCCGTTGGTGGCTAAACTTCAAAAGCCGGCTTCCGAATTTACAAAAGCCGACATAGTATCTTATATAAAGGAGAATGAAATCACAATGGTGAACTTCATGTATCCTGCTGCCGACGGACGGCTGAAAACTCTGAATTTTGTTATTAATGATGCCGCTTATCTCGATGCGATACTTACGTGCGGGGAACGTGTAGACGGTTCCAGTTTGTTTCCTTTCATTGAAGCAGGCAGCAGTGATTTATATGTGGTACCCCGTTTCTGTACGGCGTTTGCGGATCCTTTTGCTGAGCAGCCTACGCTTTCCATGCTTTGTTCGTTCTTCAATAAAGACGGCGAGCCGTTGGAGAGCTCACCGGAACATACCTTGCGCAAGGCTTGCCGGGCATTTACGGAAGTAACGGGCATGGAGTTTCAGGCTATGGGCGAGTTGGAATATTATGTTATTTCGGAAGACAGCGGGATGTTCCCGGCTACCGACCAACGTGGTTATCACGAGTCGGCTCCTTATGCCAAATTCAACGAATTCCGTACCGAATGCATGGCTTATATCGCACAAGCCGGCGGACAGATTAAGTACGGACATTCCGAAGTGGGTAATTTCACCCTTGACGGTAAGATATACGAGCAGAACGAAATTGAATTTCTGCCGGTACGTGCCGATCAGGCGGCCGATCAACTGATGATTGCCAAATGGATTATCCGTAACCTTGCTTATCAATATGGATTCGACCTTACTTTTGCTCCGAAAATAACGGCCGGAAAGGCCGGTTCCGGATTGCATATCCACATGCGTATCATGAAAGACGGAAAGAACCAGATGTTGAAAGACGGCGTACTTTCCGAAACGGCTCGCAAGGCTATTGCAGGCATGATGGAATTGGCTCCTTCCATTACTGCATTCGGTAATACGAACCCTACTTCCTATTTCCGTCTTGTACCTCATCAGGAAGCGCCTACCAATATTTGCTGGGGCGACCGCAACCGTTCCGTATTGGTGCGTGTCCCATTGGGCTGGTCGGCTAAGACTGATATGTGCATGCTTGCCAATCCGCTGGAAGCGCCGAGTAATTATGATACCACCCAAAAACAGACGGTGGAGATGCGTTCACCGGACGGCTCAGCCGATTTGTATCAACTGATTGCAGGCTTGGCGGTAGCTTGCCGTCGCGGTTTTGAAATGCCGGATGCTTTGGAAGTTGCGGATAGGACTTATGTGAATGTAAATATACACAAGAAAGAAAATGAAGATAAACTGAAGCAACTGGCTCAGCTACCCGATAGTTGCGCCGCTTCTGCCGACTGTCTGGAAAGACAGCGTGCGGCTTTCGAGAAATACAATGTTTTCAGTCCCGCTATGATTGACGGGATCATTACTAAGTTACGCTCTTATGAGGACAAGACTTTGCGTAGTGAAGTTCAGAATAGTCCGGAAGAGATGCTGAAGCTGGTGGAGAAATATTTCCATTGCGGATAATGGATAAAATGGCTGAATGATTGATTATAATTATAGGGATAGTAACTCGGAACAACCGCTATTTCCGCTTTACTATCCCTACATATCCCAGTAAAATAACATTCATCATCAATGCGTAAATAATGGCCGGTATGGCTATTATGCCGTTATTGAAAACAAAGGGGCTGCTTGCTACGGCAATAGCTTGGGCGGCATTCTGCATGCCTATTTCGATGATGAGGGTGCGTTGTTCTTTTTGGTTCAGGCGCATGGATTTAGACAGTAAAACGCCGCCCCCCATTGCAAGCAAAATGAGCACCGAGATGCACAATCCCAATTTACCGAATTGGGTAATGATAGTGGCGTGATGTTGTATGAAGAAAATCGTAGCCAGCAGGATTAATGCGGGAAAGGCGGTTTTAGAAAGAACTTTATGAATGCTTTCGGCTTTTTGCGGACAATATCTTTTTACCAAAACACCTGTAATAATAGGGAGAAGCATCAACAGAAGGTTTTGCACGATGAGGCTTCCGACCGGTAAGTTTATATCGATATTCAGATGGTTTCCGATGAGGTGAGTGGAAAATTCCATGACGACGGGAATTGTAAACAGCGTAATAATGCTGCTGAGCGCAGTCAGCGATACGGATAAGGCTACATCTCCTTTAGCTATCATTGAAAATATATTGGATGAGCTTCCGCCGGGAGAACAGGCAATCAGCATAATTCCTATGAAGAATAAAGGTTCCAACCGGAATGCGTACCCCAACATGAATGCCAGTACCGGCAAGAACAGTATTTGCCCTATCAGTCCGGCGATGATGGGGCGGGGACGTTGGCGGAACAGCTTAAAGTCTTCTATGCGTAATGTAAGCCCCAGTTCGAACATTAATAGTGTCAGAATGGGCAGGACAATCCATATTGCGTTCATAAGGAATTATTTCTTTTTGAGGCTGCAAATATAGCAATTCCTGCTTTATTCTTTGCCATTTTGTCAGCCTTAATCTGCCAAACGAACAGCTTTGCCTTTTGGCACGGTTTTCGTAAGTCCTTTATCGCTTATATAAAGCAATATTACTATTATAATAAATGTATAACATATAAAACAAAAGAACTATGAACATTAAACCATTAGCAGACAGAGTGCTGATACTCCCTGCACCTGCAGAAGAAAAGACAATTGGCGGTATCATTATTCCTGATACGGCAAAAGAAAAACCTTTGAAAGGTGAAGTTATAGCAGTAGGCAACGGAACAAAGGACGAAGAAATGGTGTTGAAGGTTGGTGATACAGTGCTGTATGGCAAGTATGCCGGTACGGAACTGGAAGTTGAAGGAACCAAATACCTCATCATGCGTCAAAGTGACGTACTCGCTGTATTGGGATAATAAATTTATAAAATAGTAAACCTGAAAAAAAAGTAAAGACATTATGGCAAAAGAAATATTATTCAATATCGATGCCCGTGACCAATTAAAGAAAGGTATTGATACACTGGCAAATGCAGTAAAAGTAACTCTCGGCCCTAAAGGTCGTAATGTAATCATCGAAAAGAAATTCGGTGCTCCCCACATCACAAAAGACGGTGTAACGGTTGCCAAAGAAGTGGAATTGGCTGATGCTTATCAGAATACCGGCGCGCAATTGGTTAAGGAAGTCGCTTCTAAGACAGGTGATGACGCAGGTGACGGTACGACTACTGCTACTGTGTTGGCTCAGGCCATTGTAGCCGAAGGCTTGAAGAACGTAACCGCCGGTGCAAGCCCGATGGATATTAAACGCGGTATCGACAAGGCTGTTGCCAAAGTGGTAGAATCTATCAAGAGTCAGTCAGAGAAAGTCGGTGATAACTATGATAAAATCGAACAAGTCGCTTCTGTATCTGCCAACAATGACCCGGTTATCGGTAAATTGATTGCAGATGCTATGCGCAAGGTTTCTAAAGATGGTGTTATCACTATTGAAGAGGCTAAGGGTACGGATACTACTATCGGTGTAGTAGAAGGTATGCAGTTCGATCGCGGTTATCTTTCTGCTTATTTCGTTACCAATACTGAAAAGATGGAATGCGAAATGGAGAAACCGTACATCCTGATTTACGATAAGAAGATTTCTAACCTGAAAGATTTCTTACCTATCCTTGAACCTGCTGTACAAACTGGCCGTCCGCTGTTGGTAATTGCAGAAGATGTAGATAGCGAAGCGTTGACTACACTGGTTGTTAACCGTCTGCGTTCTCAGTTGAAGATATGCGCCGTGAAGGCTCCGGGCTTCGGTGACCGTCGCAAGGAAATGTTGGAAGACATTGCCGTATTGACGGGTGGTGTTGTAATCAGCGAAGAAAAAGGTTTGAAGCTGGAACAGGCTACTATCGAAATGTTGGGTACTGCCGACAAGGTGACTGTTTCTAAAGATAATACGACTATCGTAAACGGTGCCGGTGCAAAAGAAAACATCCAAGAACGTTGTGAGCAGATCAAAGCTCAGATTGCCTCTACTAAGTCAGACTATGACAAAGAAAAGTTGCAGGAACGTCTGGCTAAGTTGTCTGGTGGTGTAGCTGTTCTTTACGTAGGCGCTGCTTCCGAAGTGGAAATGAAAGAGAAGAAAGACCGTGTAGATGATGCTCTTCGTGCTACTCGTGCTGCTATCGAAGAAGGTATCGTTGCCGGTGGCGGTGTAGCTTATATCCGTGCTTTGGACGCTTTGGAAGGTCTGCAAGGAGATAATGCTGACGAAACAACAGGTATCGACATCATCAAGCGTGCTATCGAAGAGCCTTTGCGTCAGATTGTTGCCAATGCTGGTAAGGAAGGTGCCGTTGTGGTACAGAAAGTTCGTGAGGGTAAAGCTGACTTCGGTTACAATGCACGTACAGATGTTTACGAAAACCTGCATGCTGCCGGTGTGGTAGACCCTGCTAAGGTAACCCGTGTAGCTCTTGAAAACGCAGCTTCTATCGCAGGTATGTTCCTGACTACCGAATGTGTAATCGTTGAAAAGAAAGAAGATAAGCCTGAAATGCCGATGGGCGCTCCCGGAATGGGCGGTATGGGCGGAATGATGTAATATCGTTTTCCCTTGATTTCTTAATCATATAGATTGACCGTGATGTCTTTTTGATAGACATTGCGGTCTTTTTTTACCCGCTTGTTTTTACTTATATCGACAAAAACGTGTAAAATTACGAAACTGTTACAAAAGTGATTAATTTCCATATCTTTTGTTTGTTTTCTGTGTTGTTTTAATTGAAAATAATATCTTTATACCCGATAAAGATAACCCAACAACAAACTATTAACCTCTTTAATTGAAAAAGTAAAATGAACAAAAGTGAAATTGGACTGAATGCCGGTAAAGTTTGGCAGTTGTTAAGTGATTACGCTAAATGGAGTTATGGCGCGCTGAAAAGAAAGTCCGGATTGAAAGACAAGGAATTGGGGGCGGCTATCGGTTGGCTTGCCCGTGAAGACAAGATTGTACTTTCCCAGGAAGAAGATGAGCTCTACATTTCATTGGGAGTAAACGTGTATATCGGATAAATAGAAAGCCGATTGAATCAAGCCTTTTTTGAGGTGCGGTTTCGCAAAACGGAAAGATTACCGTGGATTGTGAAATCTGCACCTCTTTGTTTTTTCATGTTGGGGAAATATTGTTTCCTTTGCATATTCTTTTAATACTGATAATAGAAACGACTATGAGAAGTTTTGCTTCAGATAATAATTCGGGTGTGCATCCTTTGGTGATGGAAGCCTTGAACCAGGCTAATCAAGACCACGCAGTAGGTTATGGTGATGATGCTTGGACAGAAGAAGCTGTTCGGAAAATCAGAGAGGCCTTTACTCCCGATTGCGAACCGCTGTTTGTATTCAATGGAACCGGTAGTAATGCTGTTGCCCTGCAGTTGTGTACACGTTCCTATAATTCGATTATATGTGCGGAAACTGCGCATATTTATGTAGACGAGTGTGGTTCTCCGGCCCGCATGACAGGCTGTCAGATACGTCCGGTCGCCACTCCCGACGGAAAGCTGACTCCGGAGCTGGTACGTCCTTATCTTTGTCATTTTGGCGAGCAGCATCATTCACAGCCGGGAGCTTTCTATATCTCACAATGTACGGAACTGGGGACTATCTATCAACCCGATGAGCTCCGTGCGTTAACGGAGTTGGCGCATCGGTACGGTATGTACGTTCATATGGATGGCGCTCGTCTGGCAAATGCGTGTGCGGCTCTTAATCTTAGCTTTAAGGAACTGACGGCGGATTGTGGTATCGATATTCTGAGCTTTGGTGGAACGAAGAACGGGCTGATGCTTGGAGAAAGCGTAATTATCTTTAATCCGGCTTTGAAGAAAGAAGCTTATTTTGTACGTAAGCAGTCGGCACAGCTTGCATCGAAACTCCGTTATTTGTCTTGCCAGTTTACTGCTTACCTGACCGATGACCTTTGGCTGAAGAATGCTTTACATGCCAATCGAATGGCGGAGCTTTTATATACCGGATTGAAAGAGTTGCCTGAAGTGCGTTTTACGCAGAAAATGGAAAGTAACCAATTGTTTTTGACAATGCCTCGTCCGGTAATTGATAGCTTGTTGGAGGACTATTTTTTCTATTTCTGGAATGAAGAAGATAATGAGATACGTTTCGTCACTTCTTTTGATACTACGGAACAGGATATAGAAGAATTGTTGCGAGCCATTAGAAGTTATTGCCATTAACCGGTATTCATCTTTTGTCATGTAAAAAGCCCCTGAGCCTTCTCAGGCAAGGGGCTTGACTTGAAACTTTCTCTCTCTTGGGGGCGAGGAGAAAGTTTGCTGAAAACAATGCGATTAGACTTTACCTTAAATACCTTTGTTTGATAACCTTTTAACTAACCTTTTTTTATAATGTTGAATCTGTTTTAGTGCCAATAGCCTCGAGTACAGGCGCAAAAGTATAACCTTTACGTTTCAGCGTTTTTATCAGTTTATCCAAATAACCATTGTAGAATTTATCGGTACGACGGTCGTCTGTTCCGAAATGTATCAGCATTAAATGTCCGTTCAGCCCTTCTTTCTTTTCTACTTCCATTATTTTGTTGTAGATGAATTTGCTGCTCCGGTACTTCTGCCCCATGTTCGGGGTAGTATAATCTGCATTACTCATAGTACCGGGAGTATAGTTAATAACCTGTATTCCCATGCTTTTTGCCCAAGCGGCTATTTCCTTGTTGTAATATTCATAAGGCGGGATATATATAGGGGCATCTTTATATTCGATACCTGCCTTACGCATGGTTTCATAGCTTTGCATCATATCTTTTTCAAATTCCTCACGGGTCACCAATAGGGAATCTCGCTTTTCCCAGGGCATATAGAGCAAATGTCCGTAACTATGGCTGCCCACCAGATGCCCTTCGTTGAGCAGGCGTTTTACAACTTCGGGGTAAAGCTTGTAAAATTCACCGGTAAAGAAGAAACCGCCTTTGATGCCGTGTCTTTTCAAAGTGCTGATAATGGCGTCGGCGCCGTCTGCCTTGTCGGCTGCTGTGAATACGAGGCTGATTTGTTTTTTAGAGGGGTCGGTACGCACGATACCGCCATTGACGTATACATTCTTGTCTGCCGATATATTGGCTTGCTTCATTCCTTCTTTCTGCATGGCGGAGAGATAATAGGTGAGGCAGGCGGTTCCGTCCATGGTAGGTTCGTTGGTGGAATAATCATGGATTGCATCGTGATATACCATCAAGTCCGGTTGAAAGCGTTCGTAATCTTGGCCGGGCGTACCGGGAATACCGGTCATGTTAACTCCCCGCAGGCTCTCGAATATACTGCGGTATACAGGGCCGTCTACCAGTCCGCCTGTCGTATTGCCTACGCCTGCATTGAGCAGAGAAGAGTGGGGCTGTGAAGGATAATCACCGTAAAGCGGTAATTCTACAATCATACTTGTTCCCCACGGATTACACCCGAAAAGCCAGTCGCGGAGAGCGGCTTCCATTTCGGCATAAGTCTCGTCACCGGTTGTCTCACGATACAGACGGCATTGTGTCAACATGGCGGTAGTCAGGTTGTTGGAACACCAAATGTAGGGAATGCCGTGCAGGAAAGGGTTCTCAACAGCTTTTTCGTATGTACGCTCAATGCCGGTACGCATATTGCGGGTGAATTCTTTGCTGATACGCTGATTATCCACGGTAGCCAGATGGTAGTGTCCCATATTCATAAACGGATACCATTGATAATGGCGGGCGCTGTCGGCGCCCATCCACGGAGTGACAGGCTCGCGGCGTCCGTATTCGAGGGCTTGCGACAGATATTTGGGATTACCGGTAGCTTTGTACAGCTCCATGGCTCCGAGTTCCATGTCGTCTACCCAGTTGTCTTCTTCGTAGATGTAGGGTGATTTTACGGAAGCGGTCTGACATGCTCCGGGCTTCTTTACGCCTTCTTGATAAGCAGCGTCGGCTTTTCCGCCGATTTCGGCGGAAAATTCAGGATAGAAGTCTTTCAGTATCTTGGCTCCCAGGGCAAAGCAAGAAGCAAATTTACCGGCTGTGCTGGCTACGCCTGTGGTGGCATTTATAAATTGTCCGCGCACTTGAGGCTCGCCGCTGCAGAAATAAACAGGACGGCCTTTGCCCGGTCCGTATCCATAGTCTACCTCGTCTTTATTGGGTAGGCGCATACCGGCATGGTCGCGGTCGTCGGCTATTTGGTTGTACAGTTCACCCGGAGCAGGATTCATGCGATTCAGCCAGTCCAGCCCCCATTTTATCTCATCCACTATATCGGGGATACCATTTGCACCCGGCAGTCCGTCTGCATTGTAGGCGTCGCCAAATGCTTCGGGGTTTTCTTGATAGGCAAACATCATTTGGTATATGGCGTTGGCAGAGGTTGTAGTATATTGCAGATAATCGGTTGCGTCATGCCAGCCGCCGCGGACATCAATGTGTTGTCCGGTTTTTGTGGGATGGTACACTATATAACCGTCGTGCACGTGGCAACTGTCTTTTAGGAACGGATTGTAACCGCAGCGTTGTTGGCGCATGTAGTTCAGCAGGAAGTCGGCCGTACCGTTATATACTTGCGCATTGATAGGAAAGCGTGGAGAAACGGCTTTTCCCGCTTTCAGATAGTAGGTACCCGGTTCTTGAAAATTGCTGAAATCCAATCGGTAGGTACTGTTCATACCACCTAATTTTCCGGTAGCTTTGGGTGAAGTAAAAATATGTACTGTCTTTCCGGTAAAAGCGTCAACCAATGCGTATTCTTTTACGTCGGTATCCGCTTCACTCATAAATACCGCTACTTTAATAGATTGCGGCAGATAGCCAAGTTGGTTAATCCTGATCCACTCGTCTGCCTTGCACGGAAGTGCGGCAATTGCAAAAATTAGTGTTAAGAGCCAATAATAAGTTTTCATAAGGGGTTTTATTTTATTTAAGGTTGGGGAATTGTGTAAAAACAGATTTTATCCCAATACAAATAAAGTGGTTTCTATCAATTTTAGGAAGATTTAGAATAAATAATTAGATGATATTATGTGTCATTTACAAAATTTTAGAATAAATAAAGTGTGAAGGGAGTGTGTGAGCAATAATAAATTATTGTTTATCATTTACTTATATGTGTATGAAATGATTTTTAATTTTCGTTTACGCATTTTAGTTTCTAAAAAACAATGTTGGTGTGTTATTTGTTCTATCCATTTTAGAATACAAAACTTATAAACTATGGCTTATATTGATTATTATCAAGTCCTTGGAGTAGACAAAACGGCATCTCAGGATGACATCAAGAAAGCGTTCCGTAAGTTGGCGCGCAAGTATCATCCCGACTTGAATCCGAATGATGCTACTGCCAAAGACAAGTTCCAGGCTATCAACGAGGCCAATGAAGTGCTTAGTGATCCTGAGAAAAGAAAGAAATATGATGAATATGGTGAACATTGGAAGCACGCCGATGAATTTGAAGCTCAGAAGCGGGCACGGCAGCAGGCCGGTGCAGGAGGTTTCGGTGGCTTCGGCGGTACGGGCTTCGGTGGTCAAGGCGGTGCCGGTTTCGGTACGGACGGGGGCGGTACATACTGGTACTCTTCCGATGGACAGGAGTTTTCCGGGAGTAGTGCAGACGGCTTTTCAGACTTCTTTGAACAGATGTTCGGACACCGTACACGTGGTGGAGGCGGAGCAAATGCCGGCTTTCGCGGGCAGGACTTCCATGCCGATTTAAATCTGTCGCTTCGGGATGCCGCCCAAACCCATAAGCAGATATTGACGGTGAACGGCAAGAATGTCCGTATCACCATTCCTGCCGGTGTGGCGAACGGGCAAGTCATTAAACTGAAAGGCTATGGCGGTGAGGGCATCAACGGTGGACCGGCGGGCGACCTGTACATTACTTTCGTGATAGCGGACGACCCTGCATTCAAACGCTTGGGTGATGACTTGTATGTAGATGTGGATATCGACCTCTATACGGCACTCCTGGGTGGTGAAAAGTTGGTAGATACATTGGAAGGTCAGGTGAAACTGAAAGTCAAGCCCGAAACGCAGAACGGAACGAAAGTCCGTCTGAAAGGAAAGGGCTTTCCGGTATACAAGAAAGAAGGTCAGTTCGGTGACTTGATTGTGACTTATTCCGTAAAGTTACCGACGAATCTGACGGAGCAGCAGAAAGAAATGTTCCATAAAATTCAAAGTATGAACTAAAAAGGAGAACGAGTTATGCAGAACGAATTAATTATAATCAGTGAGTATTGCGACAAGTGTCACATAGAACCCTCGTTCATTGAGATGTTGCAGGAAGGCGGTTTGATAGATATTTTGACGGAAGGCGGGGAACGTTGTCTGCAGTTTTCCCAACTGCCTGATGTAGAGCGTTACAGCCGTATGTATTACGACTTGTCTATCAACATCGAAGGTATTGATGCCATTCATCATTTGTTGGAACGTATGGAAAGTATGCAGCAGGAGATTTATTCATTGCACAATAAGCTGAGGCTGTTGGGAGGTTTGGACTGACGCCTGCGGCAGCGGTACAAAAAAACGTTCCATCCTGTATCAACGGGGTGGAACGTTCTTATATAAGGGTTAAGACGCTTACTTGCGATAGCTTTCCAACTCTTCAGCCTTAAACTTGCGGATAAAGTTGAAATGCTTCTCTATTTCAGACTCAGCATAGTTTACGTATACCAGTGCCGACTTGGCGAACAATTCAGGAGCTTTTGTAGCATCCTGAATCAGCAAGTGGGACATTACGCATACGGCAGCCATTTCGTAAAGACGACGGGCCACGAAATCAAGCAATTCCTGGTCGCCGCTTTCCTTAACGGCATTGGTACAAGCCTCGAGCTTGTTCGTCATTTCTTTAACGCGATCCAACAGCGGTTGCATGTCTTCGCTACACGGAATCAGTTCATAGTCGCGCAGGGTGGCGGCATAGGAACCGTTGGTGACGTAGCGGATAGCGGCTACCGTCTGCAACTGCGTAGTACCTTCGTAGATGCTGGTGATACGTGCGTCACGATAAATGCGCTGACAAGCATATTCCAGCATGAAACCGGAACCGCCGTGAATTTGGATGCTGTCGTAAGCGTTCTGGTTGGCATATTCGGAGTTCATACCTTTGGCCAGCGGAGTGAAAGAATCGGCCAATTTGGCATATTTCTTTTGTTCCTGACGTTCTTCCGGGGTCAGTTTGCGTTCGCGGGCGATATCGTCCAATGCCTTGTAGATGTCTACGTAGCGTGAAGTTTGGTACAACAAAGCGCGGCCTGCATCCAATTTGGCTTTCATGATAGCCAGCATATCGTATACGGCGGGGAACTCGATGATAGCTTTACCGAATTGTTTACGGTCTTTGGCATAAGCCAGACCTTCGTTGTAGGCGGCTTGTGACAAACCTACGGACTGGGCGGCGATACCCAGGCGGGCGCCGTTCATCAATGCCATTACGTATTTAATCAAACCGAGTTTGCGGTCGCCGCAGAGTTCGCACTTCGCATTCTTATAGACCAGTTCGCAGGTAGGAGAACCGTGAATACCCAACTTGTTTTCGATGCGGCGAACGTTTACGCCGCCGTCGCGCTTGTCGTAGATGAACATGGACAGGCCGCGGCCGTCTTTTGTTCCCTCTTCCGAACGTGCCAGCACGAGGTGCAGGTCGGCATCACCGTTAGTGATGAAACGCTTCACGCCGTTCAGACGCCAACAGTTGTTTGCCTCGTCATAAGTAGCTTTCAGCATTACGCTTTGGAGGTCGGAACCGGCATCCGGTTCGGTCAGGTCCATTGACATGGTTTCGCCGGCGCAGATGCGGGGGATGAAACGGCTGTGCTGGTCTTCGTTACCGAACTCGTAAAGAGTTTCGATACAGTCTTGCAAAGACCAGATGTTGCCGAAACCGGCATCGGCGGCAGCTACGATTTCCGCGCACATGGTGTACGGGGTAATCGGGAAGTTCAGCCCGCCGAAACGACGCGGCATGGTCATGCCGTTGAGGCCGGCTTTCACCATAGCGTCGAGATTCTGTTTGGTACCGCTGGCATACTCCACACGGCCGTTGGCGCAATGAGGACCTTCTTCGTCCACGCCTTCGGCATTGGGAGCGATAATCTCACCCGTAATCTCACCGGTGATTTCGAGTACCTTGTCGTATGAGTCGATGGCGTCCGCATAGTCCTGCGGGGCATAATCGAACTTGTCTTTATCTTCGTAGCCGCGTTCTTTCAGTTCGCAGATACGCTGCATCATCGGATTGTTCAAGTGATACTTGAGTTCCGGAATATCTGTATAAAAATTAGCCATGGTTTTCTTACTTACTATTCTGTTTGTAATACTTAATCATCTTCGGGATAACCTCTTCTACCGTACCGTTGATTACATAATCGGCAATGGTGTTGATAGGAGCGTTTTCGTCGTTGTTGACGGAGATGATGATACCGCTCTCTTGCATTCCGGCGATGTGCTGGATTTGTCCGCTGATGCCGCAAGCGATGTAGAGTTTCGGACGGACGGTAACACCGGTCTGACCAATCTGACGGTCATGGTCGGCATAGCCTGCATCGACGGCGGCGCGGCTGGCGCCTACTTCGGCGTGAAGTTCCTTAGCCAGTTCAAACAGCATATCGAAGTTCTCGCGGCTGCCCATGCCGTAACCGCCGGCTATAACGATGGGGGCGCCTTTCAGATTGTGTTTGGCTTTTTCTACGTGGCGGTCGATAACCTTCACTACATAGTCCGTTTCGGGGACATACTTGGCAACGTCGTGACGGATAATTTCACCCTTGTAGTTGGCATCCAGAATCTCTTTCTTCATCACGCCCTCGCGTACGGTCGCCATTTGCGGGCGGTGTTCGGGGTTCACAATCGTTGCTACGATGTTACCGCCGAATGCGGGACGGATTTGGTACAACAGATTTTCGTAGGTCTTGCCCTCTTTCTTGTCTTCATGGTTGCCGATTTCGAGTGAAGTACAGTCGGCGGTCAGTCCGCTGGTCAGTGCGGAAGACACGCGGGGACCGAGGTCACGGCCGATAACGGTTGCTCCCATCAGGCAGATTTGCGGTTGTTCTTCTTTGAACAGGTTGATGAGGACGGAAGAGTGGGGAAGGGAAGTGTATGGGAACAAGCCCGGAGCGTCGAATACGTGTAGTTTGTCAACGCCGAAGGGCAATACTTGCTTTTCAATGCCTGCCAAATTGTTTCCGGCGGCAACAGCTTCCAGCTGGCAGCCCAACTGATTAGCCAGTTTACGACCTTTGGTCAGGAGTTCGAGACTGACATCGGCAACCGTAGTGCCTTCTATCTCTAAATATACAAATACATTATTCATAATCTTATCCTATCGTGTGGTTAGCTAACAGTTCAACAATCAAATCTTCTACATCCTGGTCGCTGCCTGTCAGTGTCTTGCTTTCTTTGGCTTGGAATGAAATGTTCTGAATGGTTTTCACCTTTGTAGGCGAACCGCTCAGACCGCATTGTACGAGGTCGCCGTTTACGTCGGCTACACTCCACTCGGTGATGTTCAGATAAGGATATTTCTCATAAAGGGCTGCGTACGGCAGTTCTGCGCCTTCTTTTTCAATGGCGGCTTTCTCCTGTGCACCGAGAGCGCGTTTGTATTTCTGTACCAGTTTGGCATTGCGCGGACGGCAGGGAGCGGCACTTCCGTTGACGGTGATAACGATGGGTAACGGACCTTCTACCGTCTCCACACCACCGTCGATATGACGTTTTACGGTAATCTTCTTGGCGGCCTTGTCTACATTCAGAATCTCTTCTGCATAAGTAACCTGCGTCAATCCCAATTTTTCCGCTACCTGCGGACCTACTTGAGCCGTATCACCGTCGATGGCTTGGCGGCCACCGATGATGATGTCGCAATCGCCAATCTTCTTGATGGCGGTGGCAAGGGCATAGGAAGTAGCCAGTGTATCAGCTCCGGCAAAAGCGCGGTCGGTCAGCAGATAACCGTTGTCAGCGCCACGGTAAAGTCCTTCACGAATAACTTCGGCTGCGCGTCCCGGTCCCATAGTCAGGATGGTTACGGTGGAGCCCGGATGTTCATCTTTCAAACGGAGAGCTTGCTCAAGGGCATTCAGGTCTTCGGGGTTGAAGATGGCAGGGAGTGCCGCGCGGTTAATGGTTCCGTCGGCTTTCATGGCATCTTTCCCAACGTTACGCGTGTCGGGAACTTGTTTTGCCAATACAACAATTTTCAAACTCATGCTATTAATAATTAGTATTAGTATTTCTACATGTCAGTGCCGGGAATAGGAGTAGTAGAGTCCTGCTACTGAAATTATCCGGTTAACTATCAGCGTGCAAATTTACGCAAAGAGTTGGGTTTGACAAGAAAACAAAGTAAAAAATGCACATCCGAGAAGATTTTGAGCAAAAACGCAAAACGTAAAAATGGTAATTCAAACCGTAATTCGTCTACTTCCCGAATGTTTCTTCCGTTGTATTTTTGCAGCGTTGAATATATCAGGAAATATTTCTGATACCAGATAATCAAGAATAATTTTGAATCAATATATTTTAATAAAAGCTATGTATATAGAAAAGATTAACGGGCCTGCCGACGTGAAACGGCTTTCGGCGGGCGAACTGGAAACATTGAGTGAAGAAGTGCGCAGCGTATTGCTGAAAAAGCTGAGCGAACATGGCGGTCATGTAGGGCCGAACCTGGGTATGGTAGAGGCTACCATTGCCTTGCATTACGTATTCAATTCACCGATAGATAAGATTGTCTACGACGTTTCCCACCAAAGCTATACGCACAAGATATTGACGGGGCGTAAGGCGGCATTTATGAACGCTGCCGAGTATGATGAAGTGTCGGGCTACACCGAACCGTCGGAAAGCGAACACGACTTCTTCGTCATCGGACATACGTCGACTTCCGTCAGCCTTGCCACCGGACTGGCCAAAGCGCGTGATTTGAAAGGTGATACGGGCAATGTGATAGCCGTAATCGGTGACGGCTCTTTAAGCGGCGGCGAGGCTTTCGAAGGATTGAACAATGCGGCCGAATTAGGTACGAACTTCATCGTGATTGTGAACGATAACCAAATGTCCATTGCCGAAAACCATGGCGGACTGTATCGTAACCTGCAACTGTTGCGTGATACCGACGGACAGGCGCCTTGCAATTTCTTTACTGCTATGGGATTGGACTATCTGTACGTAAAAGACGGTAATGATGTGCAGGCATTGATAAGCGCTTTCCAAAAAGTGAAAGATATCGATCATCCGGTTGTGGTGCACATCAATACCCTTAAAGGTAAAGGCTACCGTCTTGCCGAGCAGCAGCAAGAACGTTTCCATTACAGTATTCCGTTTAGTTTGGAAACGGGTAACCCGTCGGTTGACTTCGGTAATGAAGAAGATTATGGCGACCTTACGGCACGTTACCTGCTGCAAGAGATGAAGCGAGACCGTACCATTGTCGGTATCACAGCGGGTACACCCACTGTTTTCGGCTTTACGGCGGAGCGTCGCGAAGAGGCGGGACGTCAGTTTGTTGATGTGGGCATTGCCGAGGAACATGCCGTTGCCATGGCTTCTGCCATTGCTGCCGGTGGTGGAAAGCCTGTCTTCGGTGTATACAGTACTTTCATCCAGCGTGCCTACGACCAGTTGTCGCAAGACCTGTGTATTAATAACAATCCGGCATTGATTCTCGTCTTTTGGGGCGGAGCGTCGAGCATGAATGATGTCACTCACCTTTGTCTCTTTGATATTCCGGTCATCGGCAATATTCCGAATATGGTCTATCTGGCTCCAACCTGCCGTGAGGAGTATCTGGCTATGTTGGAGTGGGGCATTCACCAGACGGAGTATCCGGTGGCCGTCCGTGTTCCCGCCAACGGGGTTATTTCACGCGGCATCGAGCCGGAAAAGGATTATGGCAAGCTGCTGAACCGCTATGAAGTGTCGCGCCGTGGCGAAAAGGTTGCCGTTCTCGGACTTGGTTCTTTCTATCAATTGGGTGAGGAAGTAGTCAGGAAGCTGAAAGAGGACACCGGAATCGATGCAACGCTTGTCAACCCTCGTTTCATTACGGGTGTGGACGAAGAACTGCTCGAAGACTTGAAGTGCGATCATACATTGGTGGTTACTCTGGAAGACGGTGTGCTCGATGGCGGCTTTGGAGAGAAGATTGCCCGTTACTATGCTTCGTCGGATATGAAAGTCTTGAATTATGGTATCAAGAAAGAGTTTGCAGACCGCTATGACATAAGCGAGTTGTTGCGGGATAACCGTTTGACAGCGCCGCAGATAGCGGATGATATAAAGAGGGTAAGATGAGAAAAAGCGGAGATAAGCTTTGGCAAAATAAACTCCCGGTTTAATGGGGATAAATTAAGAGTTTAATAGCAATAAACAGGCAGTTTATTGCTATTAAACTCTTAATTTGTTTTGGGTAAACGATAGTAAACTATACGTGTCTCGATTGTCGGTCTTCAGGTTACTTGATACCCAGCTTCTTGGCAATGTCTTTGGGCAGTGCATCCTTATGAACGATGATGTTCATCGTTTTGTAGCGCACGAACGCTTTGGAAGCATACCACAAACCTTTGTATGTGCCGGCTTGTCCCCAAGAATTCTTTACCATATAATATTCGTTGCCCTCTTGGTCTTTGGCGATACCGTAAATCAGCATACCGTGGTCATCGGTCGTTTCCCAGTTGTCGTATGCCAACTGACGTTCTTCCTGTGTGCACCATTTTTGCGGTTGCGGCTTGCTGTTCAGTTTCTTTTCCTCGGGTTTCATCTTCAGCCAGTGCGCCATGTCGGAACCGCTTAACTCTTGAACTTTTTCAGCATCAGGCATAACGGCCACACCGTCGCGTGTGAAACCCTGTTCGCTTACGTCGCTGCCCCAAGCGATGGTGTAACCCTTGTTGATGGCATTGTCGAATACTTGCATCAGCTCGTCGATAGGCAGGTTGTAGGAAGAAGCCCAGCGCCAGTTGTCTTGGATTTCCAGAACGAACGGCTGGTAGAACGGGTGGTGAGTATAGGAAGTGAGTGAGATGTAATCATCAGCATTCAAGCCTGTGGATTCGTAAAAGGACTTCGGGGTATACTCCTTGCCTTTGTAGGTGAACTTTTCGGGACGTTCGCCCAAATAGATGTCGTGTATGGAAGCGATGGCTTTCTTCCAAAGCAGGTTGTTGTCTTTGTCGGCCTGCAATTTGCGGTGATTTCCTTTGGCGATGGCTGCCACTACGGCATCGGATACGGCTGTCAGCTCGTTATGATTGCTCAGCGTATCACCGTACATCACTCCCGGACGCATTTCTTCTTCGGGCACCAGGCCGAATGTTTTCATACCGTATATCACATCGTAGAACGAACCGCCTTGCGAGAAAGATATATCGCCGTGTGTGCGTACTGCTTTGTCGGCACGGTCTAAGTAAGTGTTGTGCACGATAAACATTTCTGACAGGTCGTACTCGCCCTTGCCCATACGGAGCAACTCGGATTCGATGAACGCCAGTCCGGAATAGCACCAGCATGTGCCGGCACGGTTTTGGTTCTTGATGGATGTAATCGGGTTTTCTTTTACGGTAGTAAAGACGAATCCCTCTTCTTTCGGGGTGTCCTGTGCCATTGTATTCAGACTGAACAGTCCTAAGGCAGCGATCAGTATAGACTTTTTCATCATGATTAAATTGTTATTAATTTATAGTTGTAGCCGCAAATATAGGTAGAATATCGTAAACAAAAGCTATCTTTGGCACGTTAATTCTGACACTTATGGAGAAAATAGTACGTATGGACAATCAAAGCGGCCTGGTTCTTGAGGGTGGCGGCATGCGCGGCGTCTTTACTTGCGGCGTGTTGGATAATTTTATGGACCGGGGTATCCGCTTTCCTTATACGATTGGCGTCAGTGCAGGCGCATGTAATGGACTGTCGTATATGTCGGGGCAGAGGGGACGTGCCAAGTATAGCAATATAGACCTGTTGGAGAAATATAATTATATCGGACTGAAGTATCTGCTGAAAAAGCGCAATATCATGGATTTCGACTTGCTGTTCAGGGAATTTCCCGAACATATCCTGCCGTACGATTATGATGCGTATTTCCGTTGCCCGGAACGTTTTGTCATGGTAACGACCAACTGCCTGACGGGGGAAGCCAATTACTTTGAGGAAAAACGGAATAAGGAACGGGTCATTGATATTGTCCGCGCTTCGAGCAGCCTGCCTTTTGTTTGCCCCATTACCTATGTGGATGATATCCCGATGCTGGATGGCGGCATTGTGGACAGTATTCCTTTGATGCGCGCCCGCTGGGACGGTTACGACCGCAATGTAGTGGTGCTGACACGTAACCGGGGCTACCGTAAGGATATTCAAGGGACTAAAGTTCCGCCTTTTATTTATAAGAAATATCCTCATTTGCGTGAGGCAATCAATCGGCGCAGCAGTGTCTACAATGAGCAGCTGGAATTGGTGGAACGACTGGAAGATGCGGGGGAGATTACCGTTATACGCCCGCAAAAGCCGATAGTGGTAGACCGCATCGAAAGAGATATAAACAAACTGACTGCTCTTTATGAAGAGGGATATGCGTGTGCGGCAACTTTCCGGTTTGAGTAAGCTGTTAACTAAGGTATAAATTTGCCGGATAAGAATCATAATAAGGAAAATAATTTGTATCTTTGCGCCCACATAACTTCTGCAAGTTATGAATATCCGGGGTTGACTGGATTTGACAGCGGGCAGAAATGGTAAGTAAGCATGCAGTGCGTCGTTGATTTGCACTTAAATCTCAGTCTTCAAAATTTTATCTGGCGAAAGACAATTTGCTCTTGCTGCTTAATCGAAGTATAGTAGATTAGCTTAATCCCGATACAAGGTGTCGGGACGGGACATCACTCGGAAGCTGTTGCTCCGAAGCATTCCGGTCAAGTGGTGCAGTCAAATCGGGGATAGTTCGTGTCGGCCTCGCGGCATGGATGAAACTTTAGAGGATAAGGTAACGGTTGATGGCTTTGGTTCTGCCGTTGCACGAAAACTTAGGCAAAGATAAGCATGTAGAAAGCTTATGATTTCCTCGTTTGGACGAGGGTTCGATTCCCTCCAGCTCCACTTTTGATGTTGAAAGACAGGAGATTGGAATAACGACTCCCCCAATTAGTCTCATAAAACTAATTGGGGGAGTTCTTTATTCTTTGGGAGTTGCCTTTGCCGCGCATTCCGGGCAAAGCCCTTTCAATACATAGTTGATACTGCTCAGCGTAAATCCTTCCGGCACCTGTACTACCGGCGTAGGGATATTCTGGAAGCAGAATGTTTTGTTGCATTCTTCGCAATGAAAATGAGTGTGCAAATCATTGACTTCGCAAGAACAGCCGGCGCTGCATACCGCATATTTAAACGACCCCGACCCGTCGTCAATGCTGTGTATCAGGTGATGAGAAAGGAAAAGAGTGATGGTGCGGAAGATAGAAGATTTATCAACCGTATCCAGCATATTTTCCAAATCGAGCAAAGAGACGGAGCGGCCTGCCTTTAGCATGGCCTGCAACACTAATATGCGTATGGCGGTAGGTTGTATCTCTCTCTTTTCCAACAGGTCTAAATAATCCTTTTCTTTCATAAGATTCTGCCTTTCTATTTTATCAGTTTCTGTATGCGGATAGCGTTTACTATAGCGATAAGAGCCACGCCGACATCTGCAAAAACGGCTTCCCACAGTGTAGCCAATCCGCCGGCACCTAAAATCAGTACTAACAGTTTAACCCCGAAAGCCAGCGAAATGTTCTGCCAGACAATCCGGCGCGTCTGCTTACCGGCACGAATCGCAGTAGTTACTTTGGAGGGCTGGTCGGTCTGGATTACGACATCGGCCGTTTCAATGGCGGCGTCGCTGCCCAATCCGCCCATTGCGATTCCCACATGGCTGAGGGCGAGGACGGGAGCGTCATTGATGCCGTCGCCTACAAAAGCTATCCGATTGCCTGCATTCTGCCGAAGTTCCTCTATGTGCTCCACTTTGCCGTCGGGCAGTAAGTCGCCATAAGCCTGTGTTACTCCCAGCTTTTCTGCAAAGTTAGTGACAATCGCTTGTTTATCTCCCGATAATATCTGAATATTATTGATATTTAAAGCTTTCAAATCCTCTATGGCTTTGCGGGCGTCTTCTTTCAGCGTATCGGATAACAGCAGGTAACCCGCATAGGCAGAATCGATGGCGCAGACTACCACCGTATCGGCAATCTTGGATAATTCCTGCGGATATTCCACGTTATATTTGGATAATAGGCGGGCGTTACCTACCAGTATGCGCTGTCCGTCTATCTTTGTTTCAAGACCGTGACCTGCAATTTCCGTGACTTCCGCAGTGGGAACAAAGGATATCCGCCTTTGCTCCGCGTAGCCGGTAATAGCCTTGGCTATGGGGTGTGTGCTGTTGCGCTCCGCGGAAGCGATGATTTGTATCAGCTTTTCTTCGGATACGCCGTGTTGTGTACGGCAGGACTGTACTTCAAACGTTCCTTTGGTCAGTGTGCCCGTCTTGTCGAAGACTACCGTATTGACTTTGGTAATGGCATCCAGGTAATTACCGCCTTTGAACAATACACCCAAGCGGGATGCGGCGCCGATACCGCCGAAGTATCCCAAAGGAATGCTGACTACCAGAGCGCAAGGACATGAAATGACCAGAAATACAAGTGCCCGGTACAGCCAGTCGTCAAAGGTGAATATGAACTGCGTGTTTGCCAATGAATAGAGGAAAGGCAGCAGTACTATCAACACCGCCAGCCCGGTTACAATCGGTGTATAGATGCGGGCGAACCTGCGTATGAACAGCTCGGCGGGCGCTTTGCGTTCGGACGCGTTCTGCACCAGCTCCAGTATGCGCGACAAAGCGCTCTTCTCAAAGGACTTTGTCACTTCCACCCTGATAACCTTATCTGTGGCAATCATTCCGGCAAGTACTTCTTCGCCTTTTCGTATCGTGCGGGGCACGCTTTCGCCCGTAAGGGCGGAGGTGTTGAATGCGGCCGATTCGCCCAGCATTGTTCCGTCCAGCGGAACACGTTCCCCGGGTTTCACTTCGATAATGTCACCCACCTGTACATTGCGGGGAGATTCGGTAACGGCCTCATTATCCCTGATAACCGTAGCCTTTTCCGGGCGTACATCAAGCAATGCGCTGATATTCCGCTTGGCTCTGCTTACCGCTTTGTCCTGAAATAATTCCCCCAATGAATAGAACAGCATTACTGCCACGCCTTCCGGGTATTCCTTAATATAGAAAGCCCCTAACGTAGCGATAGACATCAGTGTAAATTCACTGAAAACATCTTTCCGCAGAATACTTTCCCATGCCTCTTTCAGTACGGGTAACCCTACGGGCAGATATGCCAGCAGATACCAGACAAGTACGACGGTATCGTCCGAGAAGAAGCTTATATTCATCGCTTTCATGGCTATTCCGCCAAAGAGCAGAAGGGCTGAAAGCAGGATTCTCCGATACTCCTTTAAGAAACCGGTATTTCCCGGTGTATTCTTCGGCTGTGCATTGTCATGCGCACAGCAACATGTACAACTATGATGTCCCATATTATCTTTATTTTTGATGCAAAGATAGGCAATGGGAAATGCAACCAAGTTGCAAAGTTACGTTACTCTGGATAATATTCAGATTTCAAGCATTTTCTTTTCTCTTTCCAAATCCTTTTCATTGAGAAGGGGAGAGGGGACAGAGCAGGTTTTGATATAATCGCCCGGTTGGCAGGTATAATTATAATAAGGTATTTGCTCTTCCGTCAGTTCTTCTTTAGGGATGATAGCGCCCTTCAGCTCCAGAAAGTCATCCATGTTGGTGCTGTCCGAGTATTTGATGAAGATGATTCTTCGGGCTATCGGGTTGCGGTTATAATCCAGACAGAGGTAGAGGCCTTTGAGCATGTGCGGGAAATCGTACATGGGCAGTTGCAGATAGATTGTGAATAAGGCCATTTGCGGAGATTCCCGTTCGTTGAACATAATGTAGGAATTCTGATGATTGCTGAAGATACCTGTGCCGAAGTGGGTAGTGTTGTAGGCGCTCATGTGTATGACCTTGACATAATCGTTGTTTTCGGATGTCGTGATAAGGTAAGGCTCCACTTTCAGGGCGTTGGTTGAGGAAGAAAGGCTGTAACTGATGTATATGCCGCTATAATTGTACGCGTCTTGCACCGAGCGGAGCATTTCTTCCGATATCATGTCCAGAAAGGGATTCTCTTTCTGTCCGGTGGCAGCGGCGGGTTCCAGTTCGTACAGTCGCTCTTTTAATTCTTTCAGATTACCGAGAAGGCGTTTTTTCGATACATTGTTCACTTGCGACAGCGCGTAGTCCAGTGCTTCTTCTTCATTATTACCTTTTTTAATGCACCCGATATAGGTGGGCAATACGCTTGAGTAGAGCGAGGACAATACGCTTGCCGCCATATTGGTATGGTCGGCTATCTCTTTCATCTTTACACCTTTGTTGCGCAGGTACTCAATGCGTTTGTATATTTCCGGCAGTTCGTTCATATCGTTGCGGGTTACTGGCTGTTTACTTAAAATGTCTGCAAAGAAAATCACGTGGTGTTATGCTTTCATTACATTAATATTGCATTAATGTTACATTATAAAATGCTGGTTTCATGAATATTATTAATAATGGAAATTCATTTTTGCTGTTGAAAAGCTGCCTTACATTTGCTGCCGGAATCAAAAACAAGATAGATATTATGAATACGATAACCGGTAAAAAAGAAGCCGTTGTTTCCAACAAGAAATTGTCTGATGCCCTGTTTATTCTTTGGGCGGGCGGGGCGGCACTGCTTTCTTATTCTTTGGTATATGCATTGCGCAAGCCGTTTACCGCCGCAACTTTCGACGGACTCGACTTTTTCGGAATGGACTATAAGACTGCGACCAGTATTATACAGATATCCGGTTATTTTATTTCCAAACTGATAGGTATCAAAGTGATTTCTGAGCTGAAGAAAGAAAACCGGCTGAAGTTTATTATCCTTTCGGTCGCGGTCGCCGAACTGT
The DNA here is from genome assembly GCF_015555825.1 of Bacteroides clarus. Lineage (NCBI taxonomy): Bacteria > Pseudomonadati > Bacteroidota > Bacteroidia > Bacteroidales > Bacteroidaceae > Bacteroides > Bacteroides clarus. The sequence continues at coordinate 42,868 of NZ_JADNLF010000006.1, forward strand.
TTCTCGTTCTTTTCGGAGCGCTTCCGCAGCCTTTCAATGTATTCGCCCTGTTCTTCAACGGGCTTTCTTTGGGATGCATGTGGGGAGTGATTTTCAGTTTTCTGGAAGGGAGGCGGGTAACGGATTTGCTGGCCAGCCTTATGGGACTGAGCATCGCTATCAGCTCGGGCACCGCAAAGTCGACCGGACTTTTTGTGATGGATAACTTGCATATCAGTGAATTCTGGATGCCTGCTTTTATCGGAGCGTTCGCTTTTCCGCTTTTATCCTTTTTGGGGTGGCTGATGACGCGGATGCCCCAGCCTACGCAGGCTGACAAGGAACTGCGCACGGAAAGGGTTACGTTGGACAGCAAAGCCCGCCTGAATCTGTTCAAGAGCTTTATGCCTGTACTGATAATGCTGTTCTTCGCCAACCTGTTCATTACGGTATTGCAGGACATCAAAGAGGATTTTCTGGTGAAGATACTCGATATCAATGCTGCGGGACTTTCTTCGTGGGCGTTTGCCCGGGTAGACGCGACGGTTACATTAATCATTCTGTGCATGTTCGGGCTGATGTCAATGGTAAGGAGCAACATAAAGGTACTGTGCCTGCTGTTAGGACTGGTTACTTGCGGCACGGCCGCGTTAAGTTTCATGGCTTTCAATTATTCGGCTTTGCGGTTGCCGCCTATGATGTGGCTGTTTCTCCAAAGCTTGTCGCTCTACACAGTCTACCTTAGTTTCCAGACACTCTTTTTCGAGCGCTTCATCGCTTGCTTCAAGATAAAAGGGAATGTGGGCTTTTTCATTATTACACTGGATTTCATTGGTTATACGGGTACGGTGGTGGTACTGGTATTCAAGGAATTCTTTAATCCTGCCGTCAACTGGCTGGACTTTTACAATCTGATGTCCGGTTATGTAGGTATAGTGTGCAGCGTTGCGTTTGTCGGTTCGGCAATTTATCTGGTACAGCGTTATCGCCGTGAGAAATATGCGGAAACTTCCGGCGAGGAATTCGATACACCTCATCCGGCGGGTGGTTTATCCGGTAAGCGTGTTTCATTGGAACTTCTTCCGGATATGGCAAAATAAGCAGACAGGAAAAATAACAGTAAGATATAAATTATGAAGAAAATTGAATGTATTATCATGGATTGGGCAGGCACGGCAGTCGATTACGGCTGTTTCGCTCCGGTCGCCGCTTTCATTGAGAGTTTTAATGTGATAGGCACTCCGGTAACGGCTGCTGAGACACGTGCCCACATGGGGCTGACCAAAGTAGAGGAAATACGCGCTTTGTTCCATATTGACCGCGTAAGAAACGAGTTTGAAAAGAAATACGGCCGCCCGTATACCGAGGAAGATATATTGGCGCGCTATGCGGATTTTCAGCGTGTGTTGTTTGCATCCCTGGAAGACTATACGACACCCGTTCCCGGTGTGGTCGAAACAATATCGGGATTGCGTGCGCAAGGGATTAAGATAGGCTCTACTACCGGTTATAACCGTGCAATGATGGATGTCGTATTGCCTGCCGCCGCAGCCCGCGGATATGTGGTTGACAATTGTGTCACTCCCGACGGACTGCCTGCCGGGCGTCCCGCTCCTTATATGATTTATAAGAACATGACGGAGCTTGCCGTGCCTTCGGCAGACTGTGTAGTGAAAGTAGGCGATACGATTGCCGACATCAAAGAGGGAGTGAATGCCAAAGTCTGGACGGTAGGCGTCATACTTGGCAGCAACGAACTGGGGCTGACCCTGGAAGAAGTGAATGCTTTGCCCGCCGCCGAATTGACAATCCGCAAGCAGGATGTCCGCCGCCGTATGCTGGCCGCCGGAGCCCATTATGTAATAGACTCCGTTGAAGAACTTCCTGCCGTGATAGATGATATTAATAACTTTAAAATACCAAGAATATGAAACCTTACATTTTATTGACCCCCGGACCTCTCACTACTTCCGAAACCGTAAAAGAAGCCATGCTCACCGATTGGTGTACATGGGATGCGGATTATAACGTGCATATCGTGGAAGAAATCCGCAAATCCCTCGTTGCGCTTGCCACAAAGCAGACTGATGAATATACTTCCATTCTTTTGCAAGGCAGCGGAACCTATTGTGTGGAAGCCGTTATCGGAAGTACTGTTAAGCCGGGTGACAAGCTTCTTATTTTAAGTAACGGAGCCTACGGTGACCGTATGGGAAATATAGCCGAATATCACGGCATCGACTACGATATGCTGGCCTTTGATGAGACGGAGCAGGTATCTGTCGACTATGTGGATGATTATTTGGCGCATAATGCGGAGATTACGCATGTGTCGGTAGTGCATTGTGAAACCACTACCGGGGTGCTGAATCCGTTGAAGGAGATTGCCCATATTGTAAAGATGCACGGCAAGAAACTGATTGTAGATGCCATGAGCAGCTTTGGCGGCGTACCTTTGGATGTGCAGGAGCTGGGTATCGATTTCCTTATCAGCAGTTCCAATAAGTGTATTCAGGGAGTACCGGGCTTCGGCTTTATTATTGCCCGCAAGTCGGAGTTGGCGCACTGTAAAGGCGTTTCCAAATCTCTGTCGCTCGATATTTACGATCAGTGGGAAACAATGGAAAAAGGTCATGGAAAGTGGCGCTTTACATCGCCTACCCATGTGGTGAGAGCTTTTAAACAGGCCATGGATGAATTGCTGGAAGAGGGCGGGGTAGAGGCACGCCACGAAAGATATTGTGCGAATCATGACGTACTGGTAAAAGGAATGCGCTCACTCGGCTTCAAGACTTTGCTTCCTGATGAAATACAGTCTCCGGTTATTACCTCTTTCCTCTATCCGAATGCGGACTTCGATTTCACATCGTTTTATGCGCAGCTCAAGGAAAGGGGCTTTGTGATTTATCCGGGCAAGATTTCCCAGGCGGACACGTTCCGTATCGGTAATATCGGTGATGTGTATCCGGAAGACTTCGGCAAGCTGATTGAGGTAATCAAAGAATGTAAGTATTAATGAGCGTTTCGGGCAAACTGCGGTTTCCCGGTCGCATACCGAGATACTCCGGGGCATATCCTCGGGGTATCTCGGTCGTATTCACAGGGTATCTCGGCTGTACCTTCAGGGTGTCTCAGCCGTACCTTCAGGGTACCTCGGTCATATACTTAGGTATCCCCCTGCCTGAAATGCGCTGTGGGGCACAACAATTATCGGGGGAAAATCGTTGTAGACGTAAGAAAAAATTATATCTTTGTTCGTAGAGTCAGGTATTCATGAAGATTCTGAACCCGATTACGAACTTAAATTCATCTTTATGAAACGATTCTTCCTCTTTGCCGCTGTGGCTGCATACATGGTGCTTGCAGGATGTAACGGGCGTCAAGACCACGCTTCATCTCCTGTCGCGCGGGTATCGGAACCTGCCGATACCGTTGTGCCTGTGGTGGAAACGCCTTTCAGGGAGAAGTTGCTGACGGCAGCCGATATCACGCTGACCAAAGACTTGCTTTACGATACGTATACGTTGGAAGATACCTATCCGTACAAGGATACCGTGCGTTCGTTCAAATGGGATGTAATCCGTAATTGTCTGGCTTATATAGAGAACATGCAACGGGACGGCGTGAAGTGGGCGGTATTGCAGAATTATAAGAATCTGAATCGGGAAGCCCCTTTAGTCCGCAAGTTTGTGCGTAATGCCTATCGCCGCGTGGCGGACACACTCGGAGTGGAGCGTTATCAGTCCGTTCCCTTGTATCTGCCGGGAGATACGTTGGTCCCCGAACGCTATGGCAGGGATGGGACATTGGCTTATCTGCTGGGTACGGAAGGCGGTTTCGACCGTATTCTTCCTATTACGCTGGAAGATGAATGGCTGGTACCTCATCGTTATCTGAGAGAGCTGGCGGACAGTACCGTCTTTCATCATGTCATTTTCGTAGACCGGCTTGACCAGAATATCGCCACGCTGGAGCGCATGGATAAAGGCGAATGGAAAATCCGCAGCATGAATCCTGCCACCACGGGACGGCATGCGCCGCCCTATGCGCAGGAAACGCCGCTGGGGATGTATTTGCTTCAGCAAAAAAAGTCGCGTATGGTTTTTCTGAAAGACGGCTCTACGGCAACGGGCGGGTATGCACCCTATGCCAGCCGCTTTACCAACGGTGCCTATATTCATGGAGTACCGGTGAATGTGCCGCGTACGGCGATGATTGAGTATAGCTGGTCGTTGGGCACTACGCCGCGTTCGCATATGTGCGTGCGCAATGCTACTTCACATGCAAAGTTTGTGTTTGACTGGGCGCCGGCGGAACGATCTTTAGTGGTTGTTATCGAATAATACCTTTCTTTTTAACTATCTGTGTGATAGGTGTATGGACGGAAAGTGCTAACTTTGCCGCCGATATTTTCTCAGGTCGGATATTTATGTTGCGAGTTTGCTTGTCTTTTTTATTCCTGTTTTTTCCTTGTTTCCTGTTTTTGGGAAGCAAGCCTGCCACGGGTGTGCCGGATAAGCCTGATGTTGCGCCGGCGGTGGAATCGGCGGCATGCGCAGAGCTGTACCGTTCCATGCAACTGGAAGGAGTGGTGAGTTGGAACGCTTTCCGTCAGGCGGTAACGGGGTATCATAAAATAGCAGGCCGTAAACGGGATGTGCTCACTCTGATTGATTTCTCCCGTCCCTCTACCGAGCAACGTCTGTTTGTATTCGATATGGGGCGGCGGAAGCTGCTTTTTTCCTCGGTCGTTGCGCATGGCAAAAACAGCGGTGACAAGTATGCTACCTCATTCTCCAACGAATACGGTTCTTACAAAAGCTCCTTGGGCTTCTACCTGACGGAGACGACCTATCAGGGCAGGAACGGATATTCCCTTATCCTGAACGGGTTGGAAAAGGGTATCAACGACCGTGCCCGTGAGCGCGCCATTGTGATGCACGGGGCTGCCTATGCCGATCCTTCGGTGGCAAGCAGGGGAGGACGTTTGGGACGGAGTTTCGGCTGTCCGGCTGTCCCGCAAAAACTCAGCCGTCCTATCATTGACGCCATTAAAGGAGGGAGCGTGATGTATATCTACGCCGGGGCTCCCGACTATCTGGCTCATAGCTCCGTACTGAAGAAAACGACCGGCTTGTAAGCGACTGTTTTCTGTCTGAATAAACATGTCGAATCACTCTCCGGATTTTCCGCATCTTTTGATATGCATCAATTTCCGCCAGCATTTCTTTTACTAATTTTGCACCGACTTTCGGGGGATTAGATTGTATGGCGACATCAAGAGAAATGACGGAAGGACGGGCTCTTCCGCTGATATTCAATTTCACTTTGCCTTTATTGCTGGGTAATTTGCTGCAACAGACCTATTCTTTGGTGGATGCTGCGATTGTCGGTAAGTTTTTGGGGATAAATGCGCTGGCTTCTGTCGGGGCGAGTACATCGGTCATATTCCTGATACTCGGTTTTTGCAACGGATGTTGCGGCGGGTTCGGCATTCCGGTGGCGCAGAAGTTCGGGGCGAGGGATTATGTAACGATGCGCCGTTATGTGGCGGTCAGTCTGCAATTGGCCGTGGTAATGTCGGTGGTGCTTGCCGTGGTCACAAGCGTTTATTGTGCGGATATTCTGCGCATGATGCGTACACCGGAAAATATCTTTACCGGAGCTTATTATTATCTGCTTGTCACTTTTATAGGTGTTCCCTGTACTTTCTTCTATAATTTGTTGTCCAGCATTATACGTGCTTTGGGGGATAGCAAGACGCCGTTTTGGTTTCTGCTTTTTTCCACCGTCCTGAATATTCTGCTCGACTTGTTTTGTATCCTTGTTTTGGACTGGGGCGTGGCGGGAGCGGCGATCGCTACGGTCTTTTCCCAGGGAGTTTCGGCGGCGCTGTGTTACATCTATATGATGAAGCGTTTTGAAATTCTGAGAACTACTCCTGCCGAACGTAAATTCGACGGCGCGCTGGCGCGTACGCTGATGTATATCGGAGTGCCTATGGGGTTGCAGTTTTCCATCACCGCTATCGGCAGTATCATGCTGCAGAGCGCCAACAACGCGTTGGGTACGGCGTGTGTAGCGGCTTTTACGGCTGCCATGCGTATCAAGATGTTCTTTATGTGTCCCTTCGAAAGCCTGGGTATGGCGATGGCCACTTATAGCGGACAGAACTACGGTGCGGGCAAGCCCGAACGTATATGGCAGGGTGTCAAGGCAAGCGCTCTGATGATGATTGTCTACTGGGCGTTCACTTTCGTGGTGCTGATGCTCGGAGCCGGAACGTTCGCTCTGCTGTTTGTAGAGGCTTCGGAAGTGGAAATACTGAGAGATGCGGAACTTTTCCTGCATATATCTGTCTCTTTCTTCCCGATACTGGGGTTGCTTTGTATCCTGCGCTACACGATTCAAGGAGCGGGCTACACCAATCTGGCTATGCTTTCGGGCGTTTCCGAAATGATAGCCCGTATTCTGGTCAGCTTGCTGGCGGTTCCGGCATTCGGCTACATCGCCGTTTGCTTCGGTGACCCGACCGCTTGGATTTTCGCGGATTTGTTCCTCATTCCCGCTTTTATTTATGTCTACCGACGTATACTTCGGATGAACAAAAAATAGTGTATCTTTGTACCGGTAGTTGGTACGATGATGGCCGAACGGAAGATTATACATATCGATATGGACGCTTTTTACGCATCTGTGGAACAGCGCGATAATCCGGAACTGCGTGGCAAGCCTGTGGCAGTGGGGCATGCCGAGGAACGGGGCGTGGTGGCTGCCGCCAGCTATGAAGCCCGCCGGTTCGGGGTGCGTTCGGCCATGTCGTCACAGAAAGCGAAGCGGTTGTGTCCGCAGCTTATTTTCATTCCGGGGCGCATGGATATGTATAAATCGGTATCCCGCCGGATACATGAGATTTTCCATGAGTATACGGATATCATAGAGCCTATCTCTTTGGATGAGGCTTTTCTGGATGTGACGGAAAACAAGTCGGGTATGCCCCTGGCTGTGGATATAGCCAAAGAAATAAAACGGAAAGTACGTGAAAGGCTGAGCTTGGTGGCGTCTGCGGGAGTTTCCTATAATAAATTCCTTGCCAAAATAGCATCCGATTACCGTAAGCCGGATGGCTTGTGCACCATTCATCCCGACCAGGCGTTGGGGTTTATAGCACGTTTGCCGATAGAAAGTTTCTGGGGAGTAGGACCGGTGACGGCAAGGAAAATGCATGCTTTGGGGATACACAATGGAGAACAGCTGCGCGCCTGTTCGCAAGCAATGCTGCTGCGCGAGTTCGGGAAAGTAGGAAGTATCTATTATGATTTTGCCCGTGGGATAGACCTTCGTCCGGTAGAGGCGGTACGCGTTCGCAAGTCCATCGGGTGCGAACATACTTTGGAAAAAGATATCAACCGGCAGGCGTCGGTGATTATCGAATTGTATCATACCGCGGTGGAACTGGCAGGCCGTTTGGAACATAAGAACTTCCGGGGGAATACATTGACGCTGAAAATCAAGTTTCATGACTTCAGCCAAATCACCCGCAGCATCACGCAGTCCAAAGAGTTGACTGCCCTTGATGTGATTCTGCCTTTGGCAAAGCAACTTTTGAAAGAAGTCGATTACGAACATCATCCCATCCGCCTGATAGGGCTTTCCGTTTCCAATCCTCGTGAAGAAAGTGATGAAAAAGGTGTCTGGGAGCAGCTGAGTTTTGAATTTAGTGACTGGGAATCCAATGAATAAGGAAGAAAGAATATTATCTTTGCAATGTCGAACATAAAAACGTAATATAATGGGATGTCTGATGAATATTTTGTGGCTGGTATTCGGCGGTATTTTTACCGCGGTGGAGTATATGATAGCCAGTCTGTTAATGATGATTACAATCGTCGGTATTCCTTTCGGCATGCAGACAATGAAAATGGCAGGCCTTGCTTTGTGGCCTTTCGGCAAGGATGTGCGTAGCGGAGTACGCTCCGGCGGGTGTCTGTATATACTGATGAATGTGCTGTGGATTTTTCTGGGTGGAATATGGATTTGCCTTTCACATTTGGGGTTTGGCATATTGCTGTGCATCACTGTCATAGGCATTCCTTTCGGTATGCAGCATTTCAAACTTGCCGCTTTGGCATTGGCTCCTTTTGGAAAAGATATTGTGGAGGCGTAAGCATGCTGTCTTGCATAGGCAGAAGACCGATAAAAGAAGAGGGCGGGAAACTGAAAAATTTCCCGCCCTCGTTCATTTTATTTAAAGGTGTGATTTACATGGTCATGGTGGCTTGCTTTGCCAGCAGTTTTTGTAGTTTGCCGTTTAAGGTTTGGCACATAGCTCCGTTACCCATTGCTTGATAGCGTTTGATACGGTACTGTAACATAAAAATTTCATTTGCATTCTTTTTCATAATCGTCTTCTTTTTTGCCTTCCGCGTTTCGGAAAGCGATTAAACATCTTTTATTGTTTTCTCTCTTATTAACGCTGCAAAGATACAAAATGTTCGCGAGAAGTATGTTTTATAACATAGAAATTTGCGTCTACCCTTTCATTTTCTTAAAAAACACATCGTTTTGCTATCCGGGTATTACAAATATATGGCAGAACGTGCGGTTGGTACGTGATCGGAAAGAGGCGACAGGGATGAGTCCCTCCCTTTACGGGAACATATCTTCGGAGGATAAGGGGATTTCTTCGGAGGGAAACGATATCTCCCCGGAGCGTTCGGTTTCTCCGGCAATACGAAGGATGGTTTAGAGAAGATGCCGCCTCGATAATACATTCGGGATAAATAAATTTTCTTTTGCACGTGATTTATGTTACTTTTGCAGCTCAACCTTAATGATATGTACCTTATGAAACGTACCACTTTTCTTTCCGGAATAATCGGCTTGCTGTGTTTGCTGGCTGCTTGCGGCGATTCTCATTTCATGACGGATGCCGCTTATCGCTCGCGTGTGGAGCAAGATTTTCAAAAGAAAAAGACTTTGATGCCGCAAGGAGACTTGTTTACCATATTCGATGCTTCTCTCACTGCTTACGAGCGTGAGGCTTTGGAGTTTCTTTATGCTTATATGCCCTTGGCGGATATTGCGGATTACCCCGGAGAGTTTCACTTGATGAATGTGCGTGCTTCTCGGCGGGCTGCCGATGAAATGCCTTGGGGAAAGATTATCCCTGAAGATGTATTCAGGCATTTTGTTCTTCCGGTGAGGGTGAATAATGAGCATTTGGACAGCGCCCGCGTCGTATTCTATAAGGAGCTGAAAGACCGGGTGAAATCTCTTTCTTTGCGGGATGCCATTTTGGAAGTGAACCACTGGTGCCATGAGAAAGCCATTTATATGCCTTCCGATGCGCGTACGAGTTCGCCTCTGGCAACGGTACGTACGGCTTACGGCCGTTGCGGGGAGGAATCAACATTTTTGGTTGCCGCACTCCGTTCGGTAGGTATTCCGGCACGTCAGGTATATACGCCCCGTTGGGCTCATACCGATGATAATCATGCGTGGGTGGAGGCATGGGCAGACGGTAAATGGTATTTCTTGGGAGCTTGCGAGCCCGAACCGGTTCTTAATCTCGGGTGGTTCAATGCGCCTGCCAGTCGGGGGATGCTGATGCATACAAAAGTTTTTGGACGCTATGAGGGGAAGGAAGAGATAATGTCCGTTACTCCCACTTACACCGAAATCAATGTGATTGACAATTATGCACCTGCTGCAAAAGCTTCCGTAACCGTTGTGAATGCGGACGGTACGCCCGTGGATAGCGCCTGTGTGGAATTCAAACTTTACAATTATGCGGAATTCTATACGGTGGCTACCAAATATACCTCTGCCGGCGGCACTTGCGGATTGACCGCAGGAAAGGGAGATATGTTGGTGTGGGCATCGAAGGACGGATGCTTCGGTTTTGCCAAACTCTCTTTCGGCAGGCAATCGGAACTGACGGTGAAACTTGATAAAAAGAAGGGCGATGCTTTTGCCGTGGATATAGATATCGTACCGCCACCGGAAACAGCCAATCTGCCCGAAGTGACACCGGAGCAACGCGCTGGGAATGATTGGCGGCTGGCGCAGGAAGATTCTATCCGTAATGCCTATACGGCGACATTTATGACCGAGGATTCGGCGCGCGCCTTTGCCTGTAAGTATAAGCTGGATGAGGAAGCCGTCGCGAAGATATTGGTTGCTTCCCGCGGCAATCATAAGGTAATTTGTGACTTTATGACCCGTTTGCGCTCTGATAAGTCAAAGAAAGGTGGCATCGACCTCTTGCAACGGATTTCGGCTAAAGACCTTCGGGATGTCGGTCTGGAAGTACTGATAGACCATATGCTCTCCAGCGTGCGTACCGATGCGGAGACTTTCCGTAACTATGTACGTAACCCGCGTGTAAGTAACGAAATGCTGACTCCCTACAAAGGTTTCTTCAAGAAAGTCGTTTCAAAAGCAGATATGGAAGCCTATGCGGCACTGCCGATGAAATTGGTGAAGTGGGTGGCGGAAAACATCCATGTGGATAAGAATTGTAATTTAGGCGGCGACCCTGTTTCTCCCGAAGGCGTGTGGAGAGCGCGGTTGGCGGATGCGCATAGCCGGGATATCTTCTTTGTATCCATGGCGCGTAGCATGGGTATACCTGCACGTATAGACGAGGTGACGGGCAAGGTACAGCTGATAAGGGCGGAAGGCGCAACAGATGTCAATTTGGACCGCAATCCGCAAGACCTTGTATCTATGGAGGAAACTATTCCTCTGAAGGGTAAGCTTGTCGCTGAATATCCGCCTATCAAGTCTTTGGACGATCCCAAATATTATTCTCATTTCACCCTTTCCAAAGTAACTCCGCAGGGGAAGTTGCGGTTGTTGGCTTACGATGAAGGTGACCTTGATATGGGCGGCGGCACTACTTGGAGCAGCCTGTTGAGGAAAGGGACATCGTTGGATAGCGGAGATTACCTTTTAGTGATCGGAACCCGTTTGGCAAAAGGCGGCGTGCTTTCCCGTATCACGGAATTCAGTATCAAACCCGGGCAGACGACTCATCTCGAGTTGGCGGTACGTGAAAGTAAGGATGAAGTGCAGGTAATAGGTAATTTCAATTCGGAGTCTCCCTTTACTCCGCTGCAAGCGGCCGGTTCCAAGCAAAGCCTGTTGGAAGCCTGCGGACGGGGGTACTTTGTTGTCGGAATCTTGGGAGTTAACCAGGAACCTACCAACCATGCGTTGCGTGATATAGCCGCTTGCAAAACAGATTTGGAAAAGTGGGGACGGAAGATGGTATTGCTTTTCCCGAATGAGGCGCAGTCCGGGAAATTCGTTCAAGAATCTTTTCCCGATTTACCTTCTACCGTTATCTATGGTATAGATACGGACGGTATTCAATCTCAGATTGCGGAGACGATGAAGTTAAGACATAAAGAAACCTTACCTGTATTTATCATTGTGGATACATTTAACAGGGTAGTCTTTATCTCGCAAGGTTATACAATAGGATTGGGCGAGCAGTTGACGAAAACGATTGGTAAGTTGTAAGTAGGTGAGGGATTTAACTCCCGGCTCTCAATTTTCCAATTGTTTTTTTCACCCGTTCTTTAGTTGTCACGTTGCGTTCAAATTCATTGATTTGTACGGTTGCGCCCATCGGCACCCGTTCTTTGCGGTATTGCATACGGCTTGCTACTGTTTCTCTGGCCGAGAAATGAAACTCGTTGATACCTGTCTCTTGGGCTATACGTGCGATATTTGTTTCATTTACTCCACAACCGGCAAGCAAGGTGATACGTCCTGCCGCCTGCTGTTGCAGTTCTTTCAACAGGGGAATGCCCAGTTCGGCTGTGGCTTGCTGTCCCGAGGTCAGGATACGGTCGCATCCGAGACTGATAATGTCTTCCAGCGCTTTTTGCGGATTGCGGCAAACATCGAAAGCCCGGTGAAAAGTGACCGATATATCTTGAGCGGCTTCCATGAATTGCTTCATTAGCGGAATATCGATTTCTCCGTCATCCGTCAGACAGCCTAAAACAACACCGTCTGCTCCTAAGCGGCGGGCATTGTCTATGTCCTTTAGCATGATGCGTTGTTCGATAGGAGAGTATAGAAAATCACCGCCGCGCGGACGGATAATAACATGTAGTTTGGTTTTTTGCAGGACTTCTCTTGCAATGACAATATCACCGTACGAAGGGGTAGTTCCCCCTTCGGGTATTCCGGCGCACAGCTCTACCCGATCGGTTCCACCCGCTTGGGCGGCAATGCAGCTCTCTACCGAGTTTGCGCAAACCTCAAATAAATATTCCTTCATGGCTTTTATCTCTTTTTATAGTCACAAAAATAAGAAAACTCCGTGAACTTCGGAAGCGGATAAAATAAAAAAGGAGCGAATGGCCTGTTGCCAACGCTCCTCTCATGGTTTTAATTCTTTTATTTACTTAGCGTAGCTTACCGCACGTGTCTCACGGATAACGGTAATTTTCACCTGTCCCGGATAAGTCATCTCATCCTGTATCTTCTTGGCTATTTCACCGGAAAGGTTTTCTGTCGCCTTATCGTCAATCTTGTCTGCACCGACGATGACGCGCAATTCACGGCCTGCCTGGATAGCGTAGGTCTTTGTTACGCCCGGATAAGACATCGCCAGTTGCTCAAGGTCGTTGAGACGCTTGATATAGGCCTCTACAATTTCGCGGCGGGCTCCCGGACGCGCTCCTGAGATGGCGTCGCATACTTGTACGATAGGAGCCAGCAGACTGGTCATTTCCACTTCATCGTGGTGAGCGCCGATAGCGTTGCAAATATCCGGCTTTTCCTTGAATTTCTCTGCCAGTTTCATTCCGTAGAGTGCGTGCGGCAATTCCGGCTCTTCATCGGGCACTTTACCGATATCATGCAGCAATCCGGCACGTTTTGCCTTTTTGGGGTTCAAACCGAGCTCAGATGCCATTACAGCACATAAATTGGCTGTTTCACGGGCATGTTGCAACAGGTTCTGACCGTAAGACGAACGGTATTTCATCTTACCGATGATACGGATAAGCTCGGGATGCAGACCATGAATACCTAAGTCTATGGTAGTACGTTTACCGGTTTCTATAATTTCCTCTTCCACCTGCTTGCGTACTTTGGCTACTACTTCCTCGATACGTGCAGGATGGATACGTCCGTCTGTTACCAGCTGGTGCAATGCCAGACGGGCAATTTCGCGGCGAACCGGGTCGAAGGCTGATAATACGATGGCTTCCGGAGTATCGTCCACAACGATTTCCACACCGGTGGCAGCTTCCAACGCACGGATGTTACGTCCTTCACGACCGATGATGCGTCCTTTGATTTCATCCGATTCGATGTGGAATACAGTAACGGAGTTTTCGATAGCGGTCTCTGTCGCTACACGTTGGATGGACTGTATAACGATACGTTTGGCTTCTTTGCTTGCTGTCAGTTTGGCATCGTCCATGATATCATTGATATAGGATTGCGCCTGCGTCTTGGCTTCTTCCTTCAAGGATTCTACCATGCGCTCTTTGGCTTCTTCGGCGGAAAGGCCTGAAATAGCTTCCAGCTTTTCGATTTCCTGGCGTTGCATATGTTCCAGTTCCTCTTTCTTTTTGTCAACGATTACCAATTGGGCTTCCAGATTCTCTTTCACCGCCTCGGCTTCCATCTTCTTACGCTGAATTTCTTCCTGACGCTGGTTCAGTACCAGTTCGCGTTGTTTCAACTTATTCTCTGCCTGCTGTATCTTTTGGTTACGGAGTGATACTTCTTTCTCCAAATCCGCTTTCTTGTTCAGGAATTTTTCCTTTACTTCCAGCAACTTATTCTTTTTAATCACTTCCGCTTCAGTCTCGGCTTCTTTAAGGATGCTGTCGTATTTGGACTTCAATCCATGCTTGAAGAACATATACGAAGCAAATCCGCCGACGATGAAACAGGCAATGGATACTACTATTGTAACTACTGTCATTTTATTAATTTGTTTTTAAGTATATAAATAAAAAGCACTGCATAAAAGCCTGTCCGTTACCGGACGGGGCTTTTGTACAGTGCGCGATATTGTCTCTCTCGTAAAAACGGAACAGAAAATTGTTTCCTTATCTTTCCTTGAAATAGGATTCCAATACTTCTGTCAGTTCTTTTATCTTGGCTGTATAGGGCTCAGTATCATTACGGTCTTTCAACTGAAGGGTCTCCAAAGCAAATTGATAAGCCACCATGGCTATAATCCTCTCTGAAGAGATGTTCTGATAGTGTTCCCGATACGCATTGATCCGGATATTGACCTGTTTGGCAGCTTCCCTTACTATTTCCTCGTCCTCACGGTTGATCGTGAGAGGATAGGTGGCCCCTGCCATTTGCAGGTTTATCTTTATCTTATCGTTCATACATCCTCTTTTTTATTCATTCAATAAAGCGATGCATTTATCGACTTCACGCACTAATTTGGACAATCGCAGTTTCGTCTCTTTTACGTCACTGCCGTTAAGGCTGATTGTCGTAGCTGTTTTTAGGTTTGTGTAGTTCGTTTCCAGCTCTTTGTAATCGGAACGTACTTTCTCGCATTCTTCCTCTTTAGCTTCGAGAAGTTGCTTAAGTTCAGCATTTTCGCGTTTTAATTCATCATGCAGATAGATTAAATGCCGCAGTCTGGCTTCAAAAGTACTTAATAGCTTCTTTTCTTCGTCTGTCATTACTACACCAAAATTGTACACAAAAATACAATTAACTTGGAGATTACAAAAGCTTTTCAAAGAAAAATGTTCCGTATGTACTGAAATAAGGGAAAAAAGAGGTTATGTCATGTGGGATAAAGGGAACTTTGGACTATTTAAGTGATAGTATGGCCGATATTAATCCGTAGCAATATCGGAGATTACTGCCTTAATAACTTTAGATTGGTTTTCTGTGTGTGTATTGAAATCTTCATAAAATAATTTGTGGGATAATTTAATTTATATACTGAACTAATTGTATACCTTTGTGTACCATATCTGTGCAGTTGGATAAACCGGGTAAGAAGGAGTATGTGGAGGTGTTGAATTTGTATATTATAAAACAGGAATCAAAGAATATGAGAATTTTAGTTACTTACGCCGTTCAGGGTGAATTTACGGAATTGAAGTTTCCCGGTTTGACAGGGGAAGAAGAAGTGCAGGTGGGCTATCTTCGCACCGGAATAGGAAAGGTGAAATCGGCTTTTTATCTTACGGAAGCTATCAATCGCGCACAGCCCGATTTAGTTGTCAATATGGGTACGGCAGGTACTGTCCGTCATCAGGTGGGGGATATTTTCGTATGCCGTCATTTCGTAGACCGCGATATGCAGAAGTTGACTGATTTTGATATGGAATGTGAGATAAACTCGGCGGAACTGTTGGCTCGGAAAGGCTATTGCCTGCATTGGCAGGGCGAAGGAATATGTAATACGGGGGATACTTTTCTGACGGAACTGTCGGATGTAAAAGGAGATGTTGTGGATATGGAAGCTTATGCCCAGGCATGGGTGTGCCGTACCAAAAATACACCGTTCATCGCGGTGAAGTATGTAACCGATATCATCGGGCAGAATTCGGTGAAGCATTGGGAGGATAAACTTGCGGATGCCCGTAAGGGATTGGGAGAATTCTTTGAGGCGCTTGGAGGAGCAAGGTAATTCGTAATTGAGAAGCAAGGCTTTACTTTATTTCAGTGTTTTGAAAGAGAGGATATGGTAACTTGTTCCTATTGCAATCAGTAACAATAATATTTTCAGCCACCAATAGGGGGCTATGAAAAAGATGCAGTTGAGAATTGTTATCCATATAAGTGATATGGAAATGATTTTAGCTCTTAACGGAATAGCCTTATTCTCACGGAAATTACGGATATAGTTTCCCAAATATTTTTGGTGCAACAGCCAATGGTAGAGGCGGGGAGAACTGCGGACGTAAAGAGCTGCTGTAAGTAACAGAAATGGAGTTGTAGGCAGCAATGGAAGAAAAACTCCGATGATGCCGAGTATTAAAGAAAGTGTACCGAATAGGATATAAAGGGCTTTCATGCCGCAAAAATAGAAAAAATATGAAGAATAAAGTCGTTTTGCTATTGTTTATTGTTTGTTGCGCATGGACCGCTACGGCCCAGACGGTTGCGGATTCTTTGGCTTTGGTTGCCGCGCATTGGCAGGTGACGTCTTTAAAGAAAGGCGTACTTTGCCGAAAGGCTTTTTTCAATTCTTTATATGGTGTTCCACAGGAAGTTTCCGTACTCGAAATAACTCCGAAGTATTACAATCTGGATGTACTGATTCATCAGCCTAAAGAGGAAACCAGTGTGGCTGCACACCGTTCGGGAGCAATAGCTGCCGTTAATGGTTCTTATTTTAATATGAAAGCAGGTAATTCGGTTTGTTATTTGCGGAAAAACGGAGTGGTGGTGGATACAACTGCTAACGGTGCATTGGGTACGGTTTCCAATGGAGCTGTATTCATAAAGAAAGGACGGATGAAATTGTTGCCCTGGAGCAAACAAGAAGAAAAGGCTTGTCGCTTGAAGCATGGGACGGTGCTTGTTTCCGGTCCTTTGATGCTGATGAATGGAAAAGAGTGTGATATTTCCGCCTGTAACCAAAGTTTTGTGAATACCAAACATCCGCGTAGCGCCATAGTGCTTACGAAAGATAAAAAGATTTTGTTTGTTGTTGTGGACGGACGTATGAAAGGAAAGGCGGAGGGTGTCAATATACCTGAACTGACACACATGATCCGCGTATTGGGTGGAAAAGACGCGTTGAATCTTGACGGCGGCGGTTCTTCTACTTTATGGAGCGGGGAATATTCCGATACGGGTATCATTAATACACCTTCGGGTGGAGTGGAACGCCGGGTTGCCAATTCTATCTGTGTGTATGAATAAGTGGTAATCTGATGTGTAAATTCCAAGTTTTTTGTACTTTTGCTGTCGCATCGAGGTGACATTAGATGCACAGTACTATAAATGATATTTTAATTAGCGTATTAACAGTATGTATACAGTCATTAAACGAATGGAAGTTTCGGCTGCCCACAGTCTGAAGCTTTCCTATCAGAGTAAATGTGAAAATCTGCATGGTCACAATTGGATAATCACAGTTTATTGCCGTTCCAAAGAGTTGAATGCCGATGGTATGGTAGTTGATTTCAGCCATATCAAACAGGTGGTGAAAGAGCAGTTGGACCACCGGAATATCAATGAAGTTCTTCCTTTTAATCCTACAGCCGAGAATATTGCGCGTTGGATATGCGACCAAATACCTACTTGTTTTAAAGTAGAGGTACAGGAATCCGAGTCGAATATAGCCGTATATGAAGAAGATTGACACGACCGCTTATGAGAAAGATTAACGAAATATTTTACAGTCTGCAGGGAGAGGGATTTCATACGGGTACTCCTGCTGTTTTTATCCGTCTTTCCGGTTGTAACCTGAAGTGCCCGTTTTGTGATACGCAGCATGAAGAGGGTGTTTTGATGACAGATGAAGAAATCATGGCGGAGGTGGGGAAATATCCTGCGATGATGGTGATACTGACGGGTGGAGAACCTTCGCTTTGGATTGATCGGGAATTTGTAGACCGTCTGCACCGGATGGGAAAGTATGTGTGTATCGAGACTAACGGGACACACGAGCTACCGGATAATATAGATTGGGTGACTTGCTCGCCCAAACGAGGGGCAAAACTGAGCATTTCCCGCATGGATGAGGTGAAAGTGGTGTATGAAAGTCAGGACATTACCGTGTATGAACAACTACCTGCCAAGCATTTTTTTCTGCAACCTTGTTCTTGTAGTAATACGGTAGAAACTGTGGCGTGCGTGATGCAGCATCCGAAATGGAGACTGAGTTTACAGACGCATAAGTTGATTAATATTTCTTGAGCGGTGGCTTTGCCTGATAAGGCGGTTGCACGGGAGGAGAGGCTCGAACTCCCGACACCCGGTTTTGGAGACCGGTGCTCTACCAACTGAGCTACTCCCGTGTTTGCGGCTGCAAAGGTAATGGAAACTTTCAAATCTGCAAGCCCTTTGTCACTTTATTTTAAAGGGAAAATCGCTTATAGCATTTGTAAGTCCTGATACATAACGCGATAGGCTGCCGCTTTTTTTTCTAAAGCCAGCGGATAAGCTCTTGATGAAGAAGGCATGCGATAGAGACGTATGGGGCGATCCTCGAAAATGAACTCTGTAAAATCCCCGACCTTGGGCTCTTTCAATGAAAACAGCGCGCAAAGTGTGTCCGTCGCCTTTTGCCCCGTGGTGACAATCGCTTCGCATTGCGGCAGTTGCTGCAGCAATGCGGCTATATCAGTAGGTTGGACTACCTCAAGGAACTTATCGGATGCATTATCCTGTAATCGCCGTACGGCGGTGGCCGTATCGAACAGGGCTATTCCCTTTTTGTTCAGGAAACTGATAATACACTCTTTACAGAAGGCCTTTCGGGATTTATCTACGAAATGGTCTTTATCATTAAAGAATAAGAGACCTGCAATGCGCCACATGTCGTTATTCCAATTCGGATAATAAAACTCCATTGACCACCGCTTCTTTTGCGGCGGGAAACTCCCCAGCATCAGTAAACGTGCATTGCCGGGGAGAAAAGGTTCTAAGGGATGCTGTTCTATTTCCATAGAAAAAAGCGTTTGCGCTTATTGGCCGAGACTTCGGCTTATGCTTTCTCTTGTTCGTCGGCTTTCTTTTTCGGCTCTTTCTTTGCCAGCATAACGATATTGTACACATACTCGGTCATCCATTGTTCCGAGTATCCCAAACGTTCTTTGTACTGACGGACTGTCATGGCTGTTTTGTGTACGTCATCCTTTTTCCAAACGGCCTTGGTACAAACCTCATGTACCGTTTTTTCGGTCATGCTGCGCAATGCGCCTTTAAAAATAGACGGCATACGGAATTTCCATTGCATCAGGTTACCCATCAACATCATCAGATCGTTAGAGAAGCCCTGATACATGAAAAGATAACCTTGTACGTCATTCTGAGTACGGCAGTGTTTTTTTACGGAAGCGTCGATCTCTTTAAAGAAGTTCTCGCTTATTCCGTAGTCCTGCATCAGCATCTTGCGGGAAGCCGCTTTTTCCGCTTGTCCCAGACGACCGCCCTGTGTAGGAATTTTGAATAAACGTTTGAAGTTGGCTACATCCGGTACAAAACGGATGTTGGTGATACCCAGGTTTGCGGCTATCACAGATTGGAAGTAGACACGTGTCAGTGAGACAAAGTCTTCCACATTTTTGGAAGAAACCTCTTCCGAATTCTTGTTGAATAGTTTGGCAAATATACCCATGATGATAGTTTTTCTAAATTTACGGGTGCAAAGGTAGTAAATAACTTGCTTTTTACCAGCACTCCAACTCTTTTTCTACTTCATTTCAGTTTGAAGTGAAACTTATGTCCTTCGAATATGGGTTCCACAATGTCATAGCGAATGAGTTTAGCCAGCAAATGTTCCGCGGAACGGCGTGACAGATGTGCCAGACGGCAATAACGGTTCAGTGACAATCGGTCGTTTTGTTCCAGCAAATCAAGAAGCAGTTGTTCCCGTTCGGTGTATTCCATCAGTTCTCCTTTGGGACTTTCGCTTTGCTGCCAGATACGCAGGTGTACCGGGGTGGCAAGAATGTTTTCGTCTTTAATGCGCAGGTAGGCGAGATACCTGCCGGTTTCGTCTTTGGCATATACCGGTTTCCGGTCGCTTTCATCAATTTGCACGAGTAGCACGCTGCGGCCTTCCACCTGATAAGTCTGCGTGCTGTAACTCACTTCCGGGCGACAGTATAATCGGGCTGCCGCTTCTATCATATATTGTTCCTCGTCGGAGCGTACTCCGGCTATTTTTCCATTGTCTTTTACGCCGATAAGGAGACGTCCGCCGTCCGTATTTGAAAAGGCCGAAAGCGTCTTGGCAATTTTTCGCGCATCGGATATTTCGAACTTGAAATCTTGCTGCTGGTGCTCTCCTTCGGCTATGAGAGCATGTATATATTGGGCATCAGTAAGCGTTTTCATGCCTGCAAAAGTAGATAAAAAACACGTATGAGCCCTTTTTTATGCCGATTTTGCGTATTATTTCAAAAAAAATATCGTTTTTCTGCATTTATTTCAAGAAAGAATGTATTTTTGTCGGACATTATTAACGAAGTAATTAAAAAAGGATTATGAAAGAATTAGTTGAAAAAGTTGCAGAATTGTATGCAGCATTCGAAAAAGATGCAAAAGCTCAGTTGGAAAACGGTAACAAGGCAGCCGGTACTCGTGCACGTAAGGCTTCTTTGGAAATCGAAAAGACAATGAAAGAATTCCGCAAAGCATCTTTGGAAGCTTCTAAGAAGTAAGAAAAAAGCAGATTTAATGCTGTGAAAGACTGCCGTTCGGCGGTCTTTTTTATTTTATATATAGTAGTTCCTTTGTACGGATAAGTCGTTTTTCTATCCTATCCCTCAACGATTTTTAATATATTAATTGCTTGGCCTTCGTCCTTGAAATCGAAGTTTTATTGCTACTTTTGGCACGGGTTATGGACGAGAATGTATTAAATAAGTTGAAGATATTGGCGGAGTCGGCAAAGTACGATGTATCTTGCTCATCCAGCGGTACTGTGCGTTCCAATAAAGCGGGCATGGTGGGTAATACTGTGGGCGGGTGGGGTATCTGTCATAGCTTTGCAGAGGACGGACGCTGTATTTCGTTGTTGAAAGTGATGCTGACGAATTACTGCATATACGATTGCGCCTATTGTATCAACCGTCGTAGCAACGACTTGCCTCGCGCCACCCTTTCCGTCGGCGAACTGGTGAATTTGACAATGGAATTTTATCGCCGCAACTACATCGAAGGGCTTTTTCTGAGTAGCGGTGTGGTGCGCAACCCCGATTATACAATGGAACGGTTGGTGCGTGTGGCCAAAGACCTTCGTACCATCCATCGCTTCAACGGCTATATCCATTTGAAGAGTATTCCCGGAGCCAGTCGGGAGTTGGTGAATGAAGCCGGGTTATATGCCGACCGTCTCAGTGTCAATGTGGAAATCCCCAAAGAAGAAAACCTCAAGCTGCTTGCTCCGGAGAAAGACCATAAGAGCGTGTTTGCTCCGATGCGATATATCCAGCAAGGTGTTTTGGAGAGTGCGGAAGAACGTAAGAAGTATCGTTATGCGCCCCGTTTTGCTCCGGCGGGACAGAGTACACAGATGATTGTGGGGGCTACCGCTGAAACGGACAAGGATATTCTTTTCCTTTCATCGGCTCTTTATCAGCGTCCTACGATGAGGCGCGTCTATTATTCCGGATATATCTCGGTGAATACGTACGACAAGCGCCTGCCGGCTTTGAAACAGCCGCCCTTGGTACGCGAGAACCGCCTCTATCAGGCTGACTGGCTGCTGCGTTTCTATCAGTTCAAGGTAGATGAAATCGTAGATGACGCTTATCCGGATTTGGATTTGGAGATAGATCCGAAACTGTCGTGGGCCTTGCGTCATCCTGAGCTGTTTCCCGTTGATATCAATAAAGCGGATTATGAGATGATACTCCGCATACCGGGTATCGGCGTGAAATCGGCGCGCCTGATAATCGCTTCCCGCCGTTTTTCCAAATTGGGATTTTATCAGCTGAAAAAAATCGGCGTGGTAATGAAGAAAGCGCAGTATTTTATTATGTGCAGTGAACTGCCTATGCGTACGGTCAATGAAATGACTCCGCAAGGGGTGCGCAATCTGTTGGTGCGAAAGCCTAAAAAGAAATACGATGACAGGCAGTTGACACTTGATTTTGGAGAAGAAAGAGAATGAACCTGTTTATATTCGATAATACTTTCGAGGGATTGCTGACTTCTGTTTTCGAGGCCTATTCCCGCCGTACTTTTCCTGATGCTTTGTTGGTAGAGGGAGAGCCGCTACCCTTATTCCATGATGAGGCTTTTACGGTGGTTTCCGATGAAGAGAAAGCGGGTAGGGTTTGGCGCGGCTTACAGAAAAAACTGTCTGCATCCGCCTTGTCCTGCCTTACCCAATGCTGGCTGGCGGAAGAGCCGGAAACGGCATCGCTCCTGTTTCGTTATATCCGTAAAGCAATAGATGCTCCCCGTTCCATTGAAACCAATTTTGCCGACCCTGATGTCTTGGAATTCTCACGTATGTGGAAACGGGTAGATTGGGAACGCATACGGATGTTGCAGTTCATCCGTTTTCAAAAGGCTGCGGACGGTACTTATTTTGCAGCGGTGGAGCCGGAGAAGAATGCACTTCCCCTGATAACCGGGCATTTTAAAGACCGCTTTGCCGACCAACGTTGGTTGATATATGACATTAAGCGTGCCTATGGCTATTATTACGATTTAAAAGAAATACGGGAAGTTACTTTCGGCGAAGATAGTCGTGAAGGGCATCTTGTGACGGGTATGCTGGACGAAAGCCTTATGGATAAAGATGAAAAACTCTTTCAGCGACTTTGGAAAACCTATTTCAAGGCAATCTGCATCAGAGAGAGGCTGAATCCCCGCAAGCACAGACAAGATATGCCTGTGCGTTATTGGAAGTATTTGACGGAGAAACAGACTTGACTCTTAATTTATTACCCAGTGCTTGTTATAAGGAACGGTCTTATGCGGATCGTAGTGCATTCCGGCTTGCGTCGGTATCTTTAGGATGTATGTACGTCCGCTTTTGTTCATCAAAGAAATATCACGCAGCCAGGGATTGGCATCTTTCAGCTGGGCATAGGTGATACCTTTGCTTTTGGCGAATTGCGCCAGATTGGTTATTCCCGTAGTGACTTTCACTTCAGTGTATGGGATGGACGGATAAAGATGTTCACGTTTCAGTAAGAAGCCGTATTGCTGCGGGTTGCTGATAACAGCCTTTGCCGCCAGCAAACGGAACATATAGCGTGAGGTTTCCTCTACCAGCCAAAGGTCTGCCGCCCGGCTCACCATTTGTTTCTGTAATTGTGCGGAGATGCGTCCTTGTCCGGCATTGTAGGCAGCGGCTACGCAGAGCCAGTTGCCATATTTGGCATAGGCCTCTTTCAGATATTTGCAGGCGGCTTTCGTTTCTTTTTCCACGTGATAACGTTCGTCGATGTTATTGTTTACTTCCAAACCGAACTCACGTCCTGTACCGGGCATGAACTGCCACATGCCTGCGGCACCGGCGGGTGATTTGGCAAGCGGGTTAAGCGCACTTTCTATTACGGCCAGATATTTAAAATCATCCGGTATGCCGTTTGCTTTTAATATAGGTTCTATAATAGGAAAATAGCGGTTTGCACGCTTTACGGTGAGCATCGTGGTGGAATGCATATAGGTGAACGACATCAGTTCACGGTCCATACGTTCCCGGTGGTCGTAGCGCAGCAAGTCCACTTCCTGTCCGGCAAAGGTAATCTTGGCGGGTACGGTAGGAGAGGTGACGCAGTAGGGCACTTCCGATTTAACGGATTGTTGTTCAGGATTCAGCACACTGTTGCCGAAGAGAAAAGGCAACGAAGCGCCTGTACACAGGGCAACGGTGGCTGTAAGTATCATATATCCGGCTTTTTTTTTCATCTTGGTCGTTTTTGGTTTATTGGCGTGAAGATACGAAATCAATTCTTTATAGGCAACCGTTCCCACAACCAACGTGGAATCATTCGCCAAAAGAATACCAATAGGCTGTAACGTCCGTCAATTACCGCCACCCGTTTTTTATGTTTTAATGCCCGGACGATGTGTCGGGCTACTTCGTCGGCATGCATCAGCATCGGGTACTTGCCGTTCCGCAGCAAGTCCGTTGCTACGAAGCCCGGACGGATATCGGTGAAGCGGATGTTGAGGCGCTGCATCCGCGAAAGTTGCGCCAAAGCGTCGATGTACGTATTCTGAAACCGCTTGGTGGCAGAGTAGGCGGGTGCTACACCCAGCCCCTTGGTGCCCGCTATGGAACTGATTACAGCGATATGTCCGCCACCCGTTTTTTTGAAATAGTCGAAAGCGGCGGTTACCATTCGGGTAAATCCTTCGACATTGGTACGTGCGGTGTTCAATTCTATTTCCGGTTCCAAGTCTCTGTTCTGATAACCCACACCGGAACTTAGGAAAAACAAGTCCATACCGCCTAGGCGGTCTACCAATCGGTTGAGATGCAGGATGGCATTATCCTCTGTCACATCAAGACATTGTATCTCTATCTGTTCGGGGTTGGTTTGCTGCATGCTCCGCAGGGCTTCTTCGCGCCTGCCGGCAATACCTATGCGCCAACCTTGCCGCACGAGTAAACGGGCTACTTCCTGACCGATGCCTGAGGTGGCTCCTATGATAATGGCTTTTTTCATGGGCAGAGATTATCCAATAACGGTTGCGACGATTTTTCTTCCGCCGCCACGATTGCGGAATTCACACAGATAGATACCTTGCCAAATGCCCATGTTCATCCGTCCGTTGGTAATGGGGATGGTCAGTTCCGCTCCCACAATGGTGGACTTGGCATGCGCCGGCATATCGTCGTCCCCCTCGCAGGTATGTTCGTAATAAGGTTCACGTTCCCTGACAAGGCGGTTGAAGATGGCTTCCATATCTGTCTGTACATCCGGGTCGGCATTCTCGTTGATGGTGAGTGCGGCACTTGTGTGCTTGATGAACAAATGCAATAATCCGGTTGGCGGCAACGGCGGCAGGTTGCGGGATATTTCTTCCGTAACCAGATGAAAGCCACGCTTGTGAGGGGTGAGGGTAAACTCTTTTTGTATTATCATATTTCTTTCCTGTTCTTTATTTCTATTCCGTTATGTCGCCGGCTGTACTTGGCAGGGAAACGTTACGGTAAACGTACTGCCTTCGCCTACGGCGGATATCACCTCGATTCTCCCGTTCATGTGTTCCACGATGGACTTGCAGATGGATAAGCCCAGTCCGGCTCCTTGTACGAAAGAGTCCGTTTTTTCGAACCGCTCGAATATCACGCCGAGCTTTTCTTGAGGTATGCCGCGCCCGGTATCGGAAACGCTTATCCTCGCTTCGGACTGTCCCGTTTCGTATGAAATCTCGACATATCCCTGCGTTGTATTCTTCAACGCGTTCGATACGAGGTTGCTTAATACCTGCTTGATGCGCATCGGGTCCTGCTCTATCAGGCGGGGAATTACCGGATAGCGGGTTTTGAGCGTTACGCCTTCGGGAACATTACGTTGACATTCGGTGCAGCTCTCGTCTATCAGGTCCGAGAGATTGAGCCAGACGGGAGACAGCTCTATGTGCCCGGCTTCTATTTTCGACAAGTCCAATACATCATTGATGATATTCAGCAATAACTCATTGTTGTGGTTTATCAGGGCTATATAGCGGTCGCGCTCCTCGGCATCCTCTATGTAGGGCAAAAGACCGGAGAAACCGATAATGGCATTCAGCGGCGTGCGTATTTCGTGACTCATGTTGGCGAGGAAAGCGGATTTCAGGCGGTCTGATTCTTCGGCTTTCTCTTTGGCCAGTATCAGCATTGCTTCCGTATCTTTGAGCCGGGTGATATCGTAGTTGATACAGATGAGTTCGATACAGTTCCGTTCGGGAGCGTACACTTTCACTATCAGGTTGACGTGCGTCCAAGAACAGTTGCCGTCTTGTCTGAGAATGCGTATTTCCTTGTTGAACTTGTTCTCTGCACCTTTTAGGGCGTTATCCAGAAAGCGGAGCATATCGTGACGGTCGTCGGGATGGATGTGGTTGTACACTCCGATGATTTCGGACAACGGTGTGTCCTCCTGCTCACCGACATTGATATACCAGCTGTGTTGGGCATATCCCTGCCGGGTGAGCAGATTGTAATGGGCATACCCTACTTTGGCATAGTTACCTATCAGTTCGAAGAAACTCTCGAATTCCTGTATTTTGTTGTAGGCTACGGTAGTCTCGGTCTTATCGGCATTTATCAGCAGATAGTTGGTAGGGACGTGATTTTCGTCGTACAGCGTGGTTACTTTGGTCACGAGGTCTATCGTACCCGTTTTGGTCTGCGGGTCGTAGTAAGAGCCTACTTGCGCGAAGTCGTAGCGGAACGTGAAATCGGCGTTTTCATATTTTCTCAGTTTCTCTTTCATCTCTTGCGGAAATACGGGATTGTCGAAGATATTGACACCCAGCAGGTCTTCTTTCCGTCGCAAGTGGAACATTTCCAGTTCCTTGTCGTTGAGGTCTATCAGAACTCCGTCTATGTTGTAGAGTTCGATGCCCACCGGAAGGTTCTTGTAGATGTTGTGCAAAAGCCGTTCGCGTTGTTGTAGCACTTGCGAGGCGGATGACATATAAGGGCCGTCCTGTATTTCGGCTATGCCGTAAATCTTGGTATGTTCTTTTTCATCGGTTTTCTGCATGCAGGCTTTACTGCGCACCCATACGGGGCCCTTTACGCTATCGAGCAGATAGACGGCTTCATTCATCTGCTGCATATTGTAAAAGGAATGTGCGGTGGTATGCGGTTGCTCCTCTTTCAAGATGCGTTTGTTGAAGTCTTCAAAGCTGATGTAACCGTCTTCTTTCAAACCCAGCAGGTTGGCGATGTATTCGGAACAGATATAACTCGCATCCTGCACGTCGGCTTCCCACCAGCCCATGTTGGCATTGCGCATTATGTCTGATAACAGGTTATAATCCTTTTTAGCGTCCATACAGGAATATTTAGAGTGATTGATATTCTTATTATATACTTGTATATGCTTACAAAAATAGATATAATTCGCAGAAATGAAAAGAAATGGGGAAGAGATATAATAAAAATACAATACAATAACAGTTATTACCAACCGTATGTTTGTTTTGTTATGCGGAGCCGTGACATTATCTGTTTGCAGACAAGTATAAACTTACGCGTTCTTTGTGGAATGTGCGGCTCATAATAAGGTAGACTATGGTAAAAACAGCCGGAATATATGGCTTTTTAGCAGTCTGTTTGTAATTTATTCGGAGATAAGCGGTATCTTTGTTACCGTTTACAACGCTATTTACCCAACAAAACAAAGAATATATGGAAAAAGTTATTATCAACTCGTATGAGGATTTTGAAAAGCTGATAGGTCAGCAAATCGGTGTTTCGGAATATGTGGAGCTTACGCAGGAACGTATCAACCTCTTTGCCGACGCAACGCTGGACCACCAGTGGATTCACGTTGATACCGAGCGTGCCAAGACCGAAAGTCCTTTTAAGAGTACTATTGCGCACGGTTATCTTACCCTCTCCATGCTGCCGCATCTGTGGAACCAGATTATTGAGGTGAACAACCTGAAGATGATGATTAACTATGGTATGGACA
Organism: Bacteroides clarus; assembly: GCF_015555825.1. Lineage (NCBI taxonomy): Bacteria > Pseudomonadati > Bacteroidota > Bacteroidia > Bacteroidales > Bacteroidaceae > Bacteroides > Bacteroides clarus. Next base: position 70,143 of record NZ_JADNLF010000006.1, read on the forward strand.
AGATGAAGTTCGGCCAGGCTGTACTGTCCGGGCAGAGCATCCGTTTGGTGGCTTCCCTGCACTCGCTGGCAAACCTGCGCGGTGTGGCAAAGGCGGAAATCAAGTTTGCTATCGAAATAGAGGGCGAAAAGAAGAAAGCGCTCGAAGGTATCGCCATCTTCTTATATTACTTCAACTGATGACGCGTAAAATGATATGCCCCCAATGTAAAGTGGGGGCTTTTTTTGTCTTGAACGGCAGCGGAGAGCGTCTGCCCGTATATGTTTCCCGTGAGGGAGAGATTGTGCCCAAAGATCCCGAAGCTTCTTTGGAAGGGTATGATTTGACGGAAGTCTACTGTTTGTGCTGTTCCTGGCATGGCAGTCCGAAGCGTTTGCTGAAATATTGATGTATATACTCCTTCCATAAATGCCGGAGTGCCGCCGCAGGGTGATAAAGCAGCATTCGCGGTCCGGCATACCGCATCACCTCACGCATCCGTTCTTTCATGGCAGGCTTGTAGCAATGAATGGGGCAGAGCCTGCAAGTGTTCTTCTTCTCGCCAAACGGGCAGCGGGACAGGCGCATGCGGGCATACTCCAGTAACTCGAGGCATTGCGGGCAAAGTTCTTTGTTGCCCTCTTTCTTGCGACAGTAGAGACGGATCATCTGCTCTACGGTGCGTTGCTCTTGGGCGATGCGTGATGGGCGGGCGTTATTTTTACTCATTCATGCTGCGTTTCAGGTAAATCATATCTTTCAGTTGCTTGCCCGCTTCGTATATGGGATGGTCGTAGTTGTCCGTAAAGAAGTCGGGGATGCGGTGCGAATATGTGAATCCGCAGCTTTCATAAAAGGGAACGGTCAGAGGACTGTCGCCCGTACCCACGAGCATGGTTCGGCATCTGCCTGCATACCGCTTGAAAAGATATTCTATCAGTATCCTGCCATATCCCTGCCGTTGGAATTGCGGGTAGGTGGCAATGTTCTTTATCTCGAAAACATCTTCCGCTTCACGAGTAACGACACAGGCGGCTTTTATGTTGCCTGCATCCGTCAGGACGAACATTTCGCCACGTTCCAGATAACGGTCTATCATGGACTCTTGTTCGTCGGCCAGGAGTAGGAGGTCGAGGTATTGTTTCTTGTTATGAAGAACAGGATATATACTTATCATATCGCTTTCATGGATTTACGTTGCAAAATTAATCTTTGCAGGGATACTACCAAACAAAAAACGAAGTGATACTGTTGATTAATCAGTGATAATTCGTGTAATAAGTATAATCCGTGCTTGCCGCGCATCATTTGCGGTGAACCATTAATACCTGAACGATTATGAATAAATTGAAAACTGCTTTATTGATTCTGATGCTTCTGGCATCTATATCCGCCTCTGCCGGTTATGCTCCCGACAGCGTGCAAATAGCTCTTAAAAAGATGTATCCCACAGCCGTCGGCATAGCCTGGTCGCAGGACAAGGCGTATTATGTGGCGGATTTTATGATGAATGGCTTCGATACCAAAGTCTGGTTCAACTCGGATGCGGAGTGGGTAATGAAGCAAACGGACTGGGAAACGCTGGATGAAGTGCCCGCCGCTGTGTTCAATGCTTTTGCCGCCAGCCAGTTTTCGGACGGGGTGGTGCAGAACGTTGTTTGGGTGCAGTTTCCCAAATGGCAACCCATCGTGGCCATACAAGTGGGCAAACCGAATGTGCAGATAAAATATCAGATATTGTTTACTCCGAAAGGCGAGGTCCTTCGCCAGCAGAATATCACTTACGCCTATAACACGCTTGGAGCAAGTACTTTCCTATAAACGGAAAGGGGGGGGGGTCCCTGTCCCGACAGGCGGGCATCTCATCCCGTCATTCGGTGTAAAAAATGAGCGGACTTGTTTTGTATGCTCTCCGTTTGCCTTATCTTTGCCGGAAAGAAAGACTGTATCTTATGAATCACGATGCTTTTCTGCAAGATGTTTACAGCGTTGTTGCCGCGATTCCTGCGGGACGCGTGGTGACTTACGGACAGATTGCCTATCTGGTAGGCAGACCTCAGTGTTCGCGTATGGTGGGACAGGCGATGCACAACGTGCCGGAAGATTTGCACCTGCCTTGCCATAGGGTGGTGAACAGTCAAGGCAGACTGGTACCGGGCTGGACGGAGCAAAGAGCGTTGCTGGAAAGTGAAGGTGTCCGGTTCAGGGCAAACGGTTTTGTAGATATGAAAAAGTCTCAATGGGAATTTATGAAAGAACAATAAACAAATGAATAACAATCGGAATATGAAATTTATAGGCGCGCATGTATCCGCCGGCGGCGGTGTGGAATTCGCTCCCGTCAATGCCCATGAAATAGGGGCGAACGCTTTTGCCCTGTTTACCAAGAACCAGCGCCAGTGGGTGGCGAAACCTCTGACGCGGGAAAGCATTGCTTTATTTAAGGAGAATTGCGGAAAGTATGCTTTGGATGCACGCTATATTCTTCCGCACGACAGTTATCTGATAAATCTGGGACATCCCGAAGAGGAAGGACTGGCGAAAAGCCGTGCGGCTTTTCTGGATGAGATGCAGCGTTGTGAAGAGTTAGGATTGAAGTTGCTGAATTTTCATCCGGGCAGTCACTTGAACAAGATTTCCGTTGAGGCTTGTCTGGATAGGGTGGCCGAATCCATCAATATGACATTGGGCAAGACGCAGGGCGTTACGGCGGTTATTGAGAACACCGCCGGGCAAGGCAGTAATGTCGGCAATGAATTCGGGCACTTGAAGCATATCATCGACCGGGTGGAAGATAAGTCCCGCGTAGGCGTTTGCCTTGATACCTGTCATACCTATACGGCGGGATATGATATTGTAAATGAGTACGATAAGGTGTTTGAGGATTTCGATAAGACCGTCGGTTTCGGCTTTCTTCGCGCTATCCACCTGAATGATTCCAAAAAGGCGTTGGGTACTCGCGTAGACCGCCATGATAGCATCGGGAAAGGACTTATCGGCATAGATTTCTTTGAACGTTTCATGAAAGATGAACGGTTCAACGACATGCCGATTGTGCTTGAAACTCCCGATGAATCACTTTGGGCGGAAGAAATCAATATGTTGCGTGGTTTTGAGGCGAACGTTATTGATTGACCTTAACGTTCTTCCATTCAAAATTAGAGATAATCTCTTTATCGCATTTGGCGTCCTTTGTCTTGATATTCAGATTCTCGAAAGTGAAATCCTTCAATTCGTACTGGTCGGACTTGCTGACGTTGAAGAATATGTCGCAACTCAGGTTGATATTGCGCAAAGTTACGTTGTTGGCACGTGAGAGGGGAATATCCTTACGGCCTTTGAGGTCGAAGAACTGTGTCCACGGTTTGATGAGCAGCATGCTCTTGGCATCGCCTGTGATGTCTTCCACCAGGATGTATTCGTAGTGTTGCGGCGTGTCGGGACGCATCTTCAGCCACAGCAGACGAGTAGCGTTGCTGATTTTGCAACGGCGGAGTATGATGTTGCGGTTGTGTATTGATTCACTGCCGCACGTCAGGCCGCTGTGGCAAAAACCATATGTACAGTCTTCTATGATGATATTGGTATTGCTGCCGTTATTGGCGTCTTTATCCGCCCACGGGCCTTTACCGCCTTTCAGGGCTACGGCATCGTCATTGACGGACATATAGCAGTTCTTAACCAGTACGTTGCTGCATACATCAATATCGATGGCGTCACTGCTCGGCGCTTTTACCGGAGCGGCGGGAGCGAAAATATGGAGATTCAGCAACTTGATGTTATTGCAGCGGTAGATATGCGTAGTCCAGAACGGAGAGTTCATGAGACGTACTCCGGAGATTTGCACATCGTTGCTGTTGGAGATGTAGAGCAGACGGGGACGCAACTCGTCCATGTTGGTGCATTTCGGGATAACCTGCCGGCGCAGCCAGAATGATTTCCAGTATCTATGTCCGTTACCGTTGATTGTGCCTTTGCCGGAGATTGTAAATCCGTTTACTTTGTCGGCATTGACCAGAGCGGCGAAATACTTCAGGCTTTGTCCTTCTATGCGGGTGTTGACAATGGCGAAATTGCTGATGTCGTCACTTCCTTTCAATACGGAACCTTCTTCCATATATAGATGTGTCCGGGGTTTGAAGAAGATTGAACCGCTGAGGAAAGTTCCTTTGGGGACAACAATGACACCGCCGCCGTTTCGGGCTGCCCGGTCTATTACCGCCTGTATCTTTTCTGTTTGGAGGATTGTACTGTCGTTTACTACACCATAATCGGTTATGGTATATTTCTGTCCCAGTGTTTCGATGTTTACGATTTCGTTTTGTCTGAACCAGTCGGGGATAGGCGTACCGTCGGGGAATTTCTCTTGTCCGAACGCTTGCAGACTGATAAATGCTGTAAATAGGAATGCAATGATTTTCATGGTTTCCGATAAATTTAAAATCAACTTATGAATTACGCTGCAAACATAAGAAACTTAGTGCAATGCCGGGCGAAAGGCGTTGATTTAAATTCTGTGTAAAATGACTTTTTAGACTGCCTTGAACACGCATTCCACCCGGTTGTCGTCGGGGTCGAGTACTACACTTTCAAAATATCCGTCTCCCGAGGTACGGGGCTCCCCGGCGATGGTATATCCGGCGCTGCGCAGTTGTTCCGTCAGGTCGAGAACTTCCTCTTTGCTGTTGAGTGCAAAGGCGAAGTGGGTCAGGCCGAGTCTGTTTTCTTCAATGGGAGTATCCCGTACATCGGTACGGCTCATCAACTCCAGGTCGGCTCCGCTGTCGAAACGGATAAAGTAGGATTCAAATCCTTTTTGGGGATTGACGTACTTTTCATTGCCTGTACCTTTGAAGTAACGGATATAAAACTCTTTCATTTCTTCCAGACGAAAAGTCCAGATGGCGATGTGGTGTATTCTCATGGAGTCAATCTGTTTTTGTGTTATGCGATATGGGTTTGTTTACGGCTTCCATTGCAGGTGCAATATGGGAAAAGGATTTCCCGCAGGGTCGGTTTCATCTCTTCCGATAAGCCGGAAGCCCGTGTGCAGGTAGAATCGGTGAGCTGATTCGTTTTGCTCGTTGACGTCTACCTTATATATATGCTTTTCGTGGAGCGCGTATTGTATCAACTGCTTGCCGCAGCCTTTTCCTTGCTCCGCGGGATGTACAAAAAGCATTTCGATGAGCTCATCGCTCAGTCCCATGAAGGCGGCGATTTTTCCTTCCCGGTTCCGGATGATGTAAAGCTCTACGGCTTGAAAGTATCGGTTTCGTACCAATGGCTTATAGAACTGTATGTTCTCTTCCGTCAGGAAATGGTGGGTGCTTCGTACGGAGGCTTCCCATACGGCGAGCAGCTCGTCATAGTCTTGCGGGGTGGGGCGGAGAATAATCATTCTGATATGTATTGTTGTTTATTCCTGAACATTTGATTAAAAGTCTGCTTTTCGGCTGATTCTCACTTGCTTCCCGGTTATGGGATGGGTGAATTCCAGTGTCTCGGCATGCAGATACAGCCGTTCGGCTTTCTTTCCGTAGAGCTCGTCGCCGATAATGGGGCAGTGCAGTCCGAGCGGGTGGGCGGCGTGTACCCGAAGCTGATGTGTGCGTCCGGTACGTGGATAAAAAGCGATGCGGGTGCGGTTATCCCCGCGTTTCAATACCTCAAAGTCTGTTACGGCGGGTTTGCCATATTCGGCATGTACCATTTGCCGGGGGCGGTCAAGCGGATTCGGGCATAGTGGCAGCTCAACCGTTCCCGTATCTTGCGAAACCATTCCTTGAAGCAATGCTATATAGCGCTTTTGGATACTGCGGTTTTTAAATTGCGCCTGCAGGTTTTGGTGAACCTGCTTGGTCTTTGCCACCACCAACAGACCCGATGTCGCCATGTCCAGGCGATGCACAATCAACGGACCGTCCGCGTCAGGATACCGTTCACGTACCACGCTGTAAACGGAAGCCGCATCTTCTTTGCCGGGAACGGACAACATGCCTGCCGGTTTATTAACCACCGCCAACCATTCATCTTCATAGATGATTTCCAATTCTTTCTTGTTGGACTGCAATTCCTTCAGCATCGGATTCTCGTCCACTTCAAGACCTTGCAGCATATGTCTCAAAATCGGTTCGCACTTGCCTTTGCAAGCCGGATAGTAATGTCCGTGATGCCGTATCTCTGTTTTGGGAGACTCTCCCCACCAGAACTCTGCCATTGCAATAGGCTTCCAACCATGCAGATAGGCTTGTTGCAACAGTTTGGGGGCGGCGCATTCACCGGCTCCTGCGGGTGGGGTTTTGTGTACGGTCTGCTCAAAGATGTCGCAAAGCGTCTTGACTTCTCCCCGGTGATTCAGCATTTTGAATTGTCCGAACAGTTTTTGTTGCAGAGCGGCGGAGCGTACCTTCCGTTCGGCTTTCAATGCCTGTATGCCGGCCTCGTGGGTGGAGACGGTTTGTTGTAAAGGGGCGATACGCTCTTTCCAGGCACGTTCCATACGTTTGTATTCCGCTTTCTGAAACTGGCTTTCACGTATCAGAGTGCTTTCTTCTTCGGGAGTGATTCGGCAATCGGGAGATAAGGCGGCCTGCCGTCTCCGTTCTTCCCGCCTCTCTTTGGCGGCTTTCATTTGCAGCCTGGCTTCTTCCAAAGACGCTCGGGCGACTTGTTGCAAGGCGGTCAGTTGCTCAATCCGCCGTCTGTATGCTTCATCCTCTTCCAACTGTCTGATACGTACGTTGATTTGTGAGATTTGCTCTTCTTCTGTTTTGAAGAATCCTTGCGGTTGCAACAGGTCGTACACGGGCGGTACAAAGAAAGGATGCACGTTTTTGCCTGCCAGGATGCCCGAGAAAGCCGCGAGATATCCTATTTCGCCTTTGTCCGTTTCCACCACCAATACGCCGAACATTTTGCCTTGTGCCAACTCTTCTTTCCATCGGTCTTGTCGGCCAAGATAGTCCTGTACCTCTTTCACCGCCGCGATGCAGAGCGGATGCGGAGTGTAGCAAAAGGGGTAAGTAAACTTTTCCGGCAGCGGAATGTCTGTTACGGACGTATGGAAGGGATGCAGCATAACTTCTTCCGAATCGGTCACAACATCATCTTCGGCTTGTTGCGGCAGAGGGCGCGGGTGTACAGATTTCTTTTTCTTTCCGTATTTACGTTCTCTTTCCCAGGCGGCCTTGCGTGCCAGGTATCGTTCGTATTGATTTTCCAGATAGTTGTCGGCCATAATCTGTTGTTTATAGGTTGTTCGGTTCGTATGGAAACTCCGGTAACTCTTTTACCGCCTGGTGGACAGTGAGAATTCCTGCCAGTCGTATTGTTGCCCGTTTCCGTCGGCTACGGCCACGCGTATGGTGATATCGCCCGTCTTTATCCGGTCTCCTGCGCTGATGTTGGCGGTATACTTCACGCCGTTGCGCGGAGCTATCTGTTCCACCATGACGGGCGGAGAAATATAGATGCGCTTCATGCCTGTAATTTCCGTCACCATAGGGACTACATTATATATTGTCTGATTCCCCTCGTTCATGATTTCAAAAATCACTTTGCTGCTTTCGCCGGAAGTGATTATATGGTCGCGGTCATCGTCGATGAAACGTATGTTTCGTATTCTCAGATTGTCGAAAACGGAGGGAGCGGGATAGGCTTCGGGCTTCGGTTTGCAGGTTTCCGTTCTTTCTATCCGATAGCTGTATTCTTCCTGTTTCGGGGCGGAGACGGCATTCCCAATGGCTGCTCCGGCAATGGTTCCGATAATTGTGCCGATGGCCGAGCCCCGATAACCGCCTCGCCAGCCGCCGTTATTGTCACCTATCAGACCGCCGATGGCACCACCGACATTTCCGCCGATGGCTGCACCCGCAAATATTGCGCCGGGGTCGCCCGACGCCATTTGGCTTGTGCCGCAACCGCTGCACACAGCGACTAACGCCAGAAATCCAACGAAACACTTCTTCATATCATTCAATTTTGTTTTATGATATACAAAGGTAGGGAAAGTATTGGAAGGTTATTCTGTTTTCTTACTTTTTACTTTTTTATTCAGTATCTTTATAATATCTACTCTAATTGCTTTCTGTAAACAGCGTCCAATGTGTTTCCGTCTTTGTCTTTCCAAACGCGCCACCCGTTATTGCAGCTGCCGGTGCAGAAGTCGGCAGCGGTACTCGGACTTGAAAAGGTGATGTCATGCTCGCTGTTATCGCGTATTCGTATCGCAAAGATAGAAAAAGAATTTTTATCCTTGTCATTTCAGTTCCTTATATGCTTCTTTTTTGTCCTGTTTCGTGTGTTGTTTCCCGTTTGCGTAGGGTGAACGGACGGCGTTGATATGGCCGACTGTTTGTTTGGATGCGCGAAACAAACTGTTTCCCTATGGAGAACACTTTGTTCGGTACGTTGGAACACTTTGTTTCAACGCATGGAACATTTCGTTTTATCGTATGGAAACAAAATGTTTTTATACGATAGAACAAAGTGTTCACCGTTGTGAACTAATCTGTTAGCTTACTTGTCGGATAAAATAGGATCGCGTATTCCCCGGCATTCCTGCGGTACTCTACCAGCTATATTCCTCGCTGTAAGAATCGAAGGCCGGTTCTCCCTGGATGTTATACTGACGGAATATGCTGCGAATATATGCTTGGTCGTCGGGAGAGAGGTAAGACTCTTCCCGGTAGAAGCGGTAGTATTTTCCGCGACCGAAGTGGGCGATGAGCCGGTTTTTCAGCGTATGCAGATATTTGTACGGAACATCATCGAGCAAATGGCTGATGCCCCACGCCACATGTGCCTTTTGTGCCGACTGGAAGTAAGGACATTTGCTGCTGTCTGCCGGTATGCACAGTGGGTTGATGACGCGGATGGACGGATATTCGGGCGTGTCGCGGACAGCGGCAAGGCGGTGCAGGCAGGTTTCGGCTTTTGCGCATTGGGCGTTGAAGCAACGTGAGAAACTATAAGGTGCCAATGGCTTTTCTGATTGATGTTTCATATTTACAGGTATAATGATATAGCAGACAAAGGTAAGGCCTTTTTTCCCGGGAAGGAAAGGAAACAAATGAAAAGTTTTCTGCTATTTTTTATCCTTTTCTATTCTACTCAATCTATAAATACCTATATTTGGCCTGTTTTTGTAACCTTAGAGCAACTGTAGGATGTCTTTGTTTATACCACTAACACCGGATATGGATGATGAAACACTTTTCGCGCGGGTAGAGCGGGGAGACGTGGAGGCGTTTACCGTGGTCTATAAAAAGTATCATAAGCTGCTTTATGTACTGGCTTATCGCTACCTGATGAACAAGACCATGGCAGAGGATGCGGTGCAGCATGTCTTTACCCGTTTCTGGGAGTTCCGTTCGGAACTTCGCGTAGGTGTCAGTCTGAAGAACTATCTGGTGACGATGACGAAGAACCATATTCTTAATGTAATCCGCAATGAGAATACTGCCGTCGCAAAGAATTATGAGATAGCGCAAAGCACGCCCGAATATGAAGATACGCTGGTAGAGAATCTGGAGAAGAAGGAACTGATGTCATTGTTTTATCAAGCGCTGGACAAACTGCCGTCTCAGAAACGTGAAATCTGTATGATGAAAGTGCGTGATGAACTTACCAATCAGGAAATAGCGGAGCGCATGCATTTGTCGGTCAATACCATCAAGACCCATTATTCGGAAGCGTTGAAGTTGTTGCGCGCGCATCTGCATAAATTGCTAATATTTGTTACATACCTCACCCTGCTGAAGCATTTAAGTGTCTTTTTTATACTATGGATAATAAGATGATGAATAAACCCACCGAAGAACAGATACAGGAAGTACTTGCCGGAACATCTACTCCTGAAACAGCCCGTCTTGTCGCGCAATGGTTCGCTACGGATGAAGGAACGGCCTATTTGTCCCGAAGCATGGATTGTGAGGTGGAACAGGTGAAGCTTGGTTATGAAGAACTTTATGTGAACCATGAAATAGCGTCTGATGAATTGTTTGCCCGTATTCGCAGGAATATCCGCCGGAAGCGTATCCGCAGGATAGCTTTCCGTGCGGCTGCGGTATTGATTCCGTTTATTGTGCTGGCAGGCCTGTTTGTACAGTTGGACAAGCGGGTGGATTTGTTTGGCGGTTCCGGTTACGAAGAAATCTATGTGGCAAAGGGTGAGCGCCTGCAAATGATGTTTCAGGATGGCACACGCGTATATATCAATTCCGATTCCCGCTTGAAGTACCCCAGGAAGTTCGCGCTTTCCAGCCGCGAAGTCTATCTGGAAGGTGAAGCTTATTTTGTGGTATCTAAAAATCCGGACCGCCCTTTCATCGTTAATCTGAACGGACCTGCCATTCATGTACTGGGAACTTCGTTCGATGTCAATGCCTATCCGGATAATAAAGATATTACCGTATGTCTGGATGAAGGGCGTATCGACCTTACGCTCCCCTCGGACAAGAAATATCCGGTGCAGCCCGGTGAACGGCTGGTGTACAACCGGGAGGACGACCGCTGTACCATTTCACGAAACAGTGACACCCGCTTTTCTTCTTTGTGGAAAACAAATGTAATCGCTTTCAGGGATGCTCCTTTGGCGGAAGTTATCAAGGTGCTGCATCGCTGGTATAATGTTGATTTTAAAGTGGAGAACCAGGACGCTTGGAATGTTTATTTCACGCTGACTTCCGAAAATACACTTCTTGAAAAAGTATTGCGTGATTTGGAGAAGATCGCCCCCTTATACTTTCGGTATGATGAGGCTGAAAAAGAGGTAATTGTCACTACAAAATAAAATTCAGCAAAAAAAAGAGATTTTCTCTCACCCGTTCCGGACTCTTGTGTGTCTACTTAGTATAAAGAGAATTTTATACTATTGCTAATCTAAAATTAAAGTTATGAAACACAAGATTCTGCTTGTACTGCTTTTTAGCTCTATGGCTTGTATTACGGCCACTGCTCAAAAGGTTTCAATGGATTTCCGGCAGGTGAAACTGGCGAAAGTCTTTGATGCCATTACTCAACAGACCGGACTGACGGTTGCATACAGCCGTCCTACGGTCAATCCCGATAAACTCGTAACTGTCCGGGCGGATAAAGAAGAACTGTCTGATGTACTGAACAGATTGCTGTCCGGCATGAACGTTGCTTATGAGATAAGCGGGAAGAAAGTCTATCTGAAAGCGAAAAACAGTTCGGAAGCTGCAGGGCAGGGTGGAAAGATGAAAAGGATTTCCGGTATCATCGTTGACGAAAAAGGCGAACCGGTAATTGGTGCGAGCATTGCCGTGAAAGGCACTTCTTTGGGAACGATTACGAATGTTGACGGAGAATATACATTGGCTGGCGTTCCCGAGAAAGCGGAAGTTGTCATCTCGTTTATAGGCTACAAGACACGGACTTTTTCGGCAGGGGACAAAGCGCTTGCCAATATAATTCTGAAAGAGGACAGTGAATTGTTGGAGGAAGTAGTGGTTGTGGGATATGGCGTGCAGAAGAAGAGCGACGTATCTACTTCCATATCTTCTGTGAAGGCGGAGGATATTGCCAAAACATCCGCTTCGGATTTTCGTCAGGCGTTGGCGGGAAAGATGCCGGGAGTGCAGGTAACTACTCCAAGCGGTGATCCGGAAGGCAATGTCAGTATCCGCGTGCGTGGTATCAGCACTGTCAATGCCGGTAGCGATCCGCTTTACATCATTGACGGTGTACCGGTAGAACGTGGCTTCGCCAATCTTAATAATAATGATATAGAGTCGGTGGAAGTGTTGAAGGATGCTTCGTCGGCAGCTATTTATGGCAGCCGCGGTTCCAATGGTGTTATTATTATTACTACCAAACAGGGGCAGACGGAAAAAGTGAAGATACAGTATGACGGTTATTATGGCATACAGAATGTATCGAAGAAACTGGATATGATGAATGCCTACCAGTTTGCGGAGTTTGCCAAGGACGGTCATGACAACGCCTATCTGGATGCCAATCCGGGAGTTTCGCCCGACGACCCGAACGGCATGCGTCCCAACTCGTGGGAACGTATTCCCACCGAACTGTTCCCTTACCTGAATGGCGACCGCGGATTGACGGACACCGATTGGCAGGATGCCATTTTTCGGACTGCCGGTACACAGAGCCATAATATCTCTGTTTCGGGGCGTGGGAAAACGGTCGGCTATTTTGTTTCGGCCAATTATTACGATAAAGAAGGTGTCGTTATCAATTCCGATTTTAAGAAATACAGTATGCGTATGAATCTTGACGGCCAGTACAAAAGATTCAAGTTCGGGGTTAATTTCTCTCCGTCCTACTCGACTTCCAACCGTGTGGACGCATCAGGTTCAGGCGGTGTTGTACAGTCTGCGTTGATGATGCCGCCTGTATGGCCTGTATATAATGCGGACGGAAGTTATAATTATCAGGGAAACGGTTATTGGAGAATCGGGAACGACTATCAACACAATGCCATATTGAACCCCGTCGCGATGGCCAATTTGCAATCCGATGTTGTAGACCGCATGGCCATTGTAGGAAAAGTGTTTGCTGAAATAGAGTTTTTTAAAGGGCTGACTTATAATATTTCTTTCGGTGGCGATTATTACGGCTCGCATAATGATACGTACCGTTCCTCGGAATTACCGTTGCTGGGACAGAAGTATTATGATACCAAATCCAATCCTGTTGCTTACAGTTCTTCCGGATTTTATTTTAATTGGTTGATAGAGAATAAGATAAATTATAATACTACTATCAATGAAGACCATTCTTTAAATGTAGTGTTGGTTCAGTCTGCGCAGAAAGAAACCTATAAAGGAGATAATGTAACGGCCACAGACTTTCCGAATGATTATATCCAGACCATCTCGGGCGGTACGGTGACGAAAGGTAACTCCGATAAGACGCAATGGACCATAGCCTCTTATCTGGCACGCGCTCAGTATAGCTATAAAGGTAAATATATGGCTTCTGCCGCCATACGTGCCGATGGTTCTTCACGTTTCGGAAAGAATAACCGTTGGGGGTACTTCCCGTCAGCTTCGGCAGCATGGAGAGTCAGCGGTGAGGATTTCTTCCAAAACACTCAGGCGCTTTCTTTTATAGATGATTTAAAGATAAGGGCAAGTTACGGTGTTACCGGTAATTTTCAAATAGGCAACTATGACCATCTGTCGCTTATGGCAATCGATAATTATATACTTGGAACAAACAGCGGCCAGCTCATTTATGGCTATAAGCCCAATACGATTAAAAATGAGGATTTGAGCTGGGAAAAGAATGCGATGATTAATGCCGGTATTGATATACAGATGTTTAAGGGGCTGCTGGGAGTTACGGTAGATTATTACAATACGAACACTTCCAATATGCTTCTGAATGTTCCTGTTCCTCATCTGACAGGTTATAGTACTGCGTTGATGAATATCGGTAAAGTGAATAACAGAGGATGGGAGATAGCTTTGACTTCTCAGAAGAATTTTACGAAAGATTTCGGATATTCGTTCAATGCCAATTATGCGACCAATACGAATGAGGTGAAGGCTCTTGGTCCCGGCAACGCTCCTATTATCTCTACCGGCAGCGTAGACCATGCTTATTATATCACTAAAGTGGGTGAGCCTATCGGCAGTTACTATCTGCTGGTGCAAGACGGTATCTTTTCCAATGAAGAAGAGCTGAAGAAGTATCCTCATTTCAGCAATACTCAGCCGGGTGATTTCCGTTTTGTAGATGTAGACGGTGACGGCGTGATGGATTTGGATAAAGACCGTACGATTGTAGGTAATTATATGCCTGACTTTACTTATGGTTTCGGTGGTAAAGTATGGTATAAAGGGATAGACTTGGATTTTAACTTCCAGGGTGTTTATGGAAATGAGATATTGAACCTGAACAGAAGATATATTGATAACATGGAAGGTAACGTCAATGGAACGACGATTGCTCTGGGGCGTTGGAAGAATGCTGATAATCCGGGTAACGGTCAGGTGAATCGTGCCAATCGTAAGTCAAAAGGCTACAACGGCAGAACTTCAACCTGGCATTTGGAGGACGGTTCTTACCTGAGATTGCAAAATGTGACTTTAGGATATACTTTGCCTCAAAGCTTGACTCGCCACTTCTTTGTCGAGAAGCTGAGAGTGTATGTGTCGGGACAAAATCTTTGGACATCTACCGATTACAGCGGATATAATCCGGAAGTTAATGCACGTCCCGGAAACTCACTCTCTCCGGGTGAAGATTATGGAACGTATCCACTGGCCAGAACGTTTTTATTCGGCCTGAATATAACTCTTTAATTATCCCTTTAATAGATATGAAATATGAAAAAATATAAACTTCTTCTAATAGCATCAGCCGCTTTTCTGTCGGTGTCCTGTACTGATAATTTTTTCGATTTGGAACCGAGCAGTAGTGTACCTACGGATAAGATATATAAGACGGCCGAGGATTTTAATGTAGCGGTTATAGGTTGTTATTCAAAGTTGCAGACGCAGGTAAGCTATTTTACCGAGTGCTGTGAATATCGGAGTGATAATCTGTATTTGAGCGCTCCCACTACCGGAACGCAAGACCGGTATGATATAGACCAGTTTTCCGATAAACCGTCGAATGGTATCTTGCAGGATGCATGGGCTAATTTTAATAATGGTGTGTACCGTTGTAATCTGGTGCTGGATAAAATAGATGGAGCGGATTTCGATGAAGCGTTGAAAAAGCAGTATAAAGCTGAAGCCTTGTTTATCCGTGCCCTGACGTATTTTAATATGTACCGTTTATGGGGAGGAGTACCTATGACTGATAAAGTCGTAACCGTTTCTGAAGCGCTGGCGATCGGACGCAGTTCGGAACAACAGGTTTATGATTTTCTGACAGGTGATTTGAAGCAGATAATAGAAAATAATATGTTGCCTCAGTCGTACACAGGTACCGAAGTAGGGCGTATAACTTCGGGAGCTGCCAAAGCGCTGTTGGGTAAGGTGTATCTAACTTTCCATAAGTGGGAGGAAGCAAGGGATGTTCTGTCTCAGATTATAGGTAAATATAGTTTGATGTCTTCTCCGGACAAAGTATTCGATGTGGATAATGAAATGAATAATGAGGTCATTTTTGCAGTTCGTTTCAATAAGGATATAGAGGGTGAGGGGCATGGCTATTGGTTCTCCATAACCAATCTGAGCGATGATACCAACCAGACGGAAGCATTGAAAAAGTGTTATTCGGACGCTGATGATAAACGTAAGGAATTGATAGAATATACACAAGTGGAAAGCAAGGTCTTTGTGTTGAAAAAATTCAAGGATGTCAAGAGCGCCACTTATAATACGGTGGGTAATGACCAGATTGTTTTGCGCTATGCCGATGTACTGCTTATGTATGCCGAGGCTCTAAACGAAATAGAGTATAGCAACTCGCAGACCTCTGTTGCCATGAATGCTTTGAATGCGGTTCATACACGTTCATGCAGTTCTGCCATACAGATCGCAGAGCTTCCTGATAAGGATAGTTTCCGCAAGGCGATTATGTTGGAGCGTCAGCGCGAGTTCCCCTACGAAGGACATCGATGGTTTGACCTTGTACGAATGGGGGGCGCTAAAGAGGCTATGAAAGCGGAAGGACATGAAATTCAAGATTACCAATTCCTGTATCCTATTCCCAAAACGGAACTGGAACGTATCAATAATGAGAAACTTCTATGGCAAAATCCCGGATATTGATTCCTTGTTAAACTTAAAGAAACAGACAATGAAAAAAGTAATATATAGTTTATTTTTTGTCTTTGCGGCAGTTTTTACTGCATGTGAAGAAGAGCTGCCGAAGGCTAATTTTGATTTGTATGAATTGAAATCTTTAGAGGCAAGTGCCGGAGATATGAATGTAACTCTGACCTGGGAAGACTATGAAAACGCTCACCCATCCGAATATCTGGTTATCTGGACTACCGGAGCCGCTGAGGATGATGGCGGACAGATGACAGTAGAAGCTGACAAGAAAAGTGTAGTTGTAGAGAATTTGGTGAATGACATGACTTATGGTTTTTCCGTACAACCTCGTTATGCAGGTGGGCTGGCCGGTAAAACGTCTGTAAATTGTACTCCCAAGAATGCACGTTATCCTGTTACGGACTTAACGGCTACTGCTGGTAATGAGCGGGTGCGGTTGAGTTGGACAAAACCTAATAGTGAACGTTTTACGAACTATCAGATAACTGTGAGCCCGAGTGGTAAGGTAATAACATTGGATGATACTTCATTGGAGTCTTATATCATTGAAGGATTGACTAATGATATGGAATATACTTTTAGTATGGTAGCTTCTTATCCTACGGGAAACTCTGAACCTGTTGAGGTTTCGGCTACTCCGGGAAAGGTTTCTCCTATTTTGGTTGATCAGTCTGAAAAGACGGAACTGACACTTTGGGAGCCTGTGACATTTACATTGAATGACATGTTTTTTATGGGAGGTGATGTACAGTCTGTAAATTGGGATTTTGGTGATGGAACGACATCTGTGGAACTAAGTCCAAAGCATGCGTATGGAGCTATTGATGAGTATGTCGTTTCCGTGACAGTGACTTACACGAACGGTACTGTTGATACAGGAAGCCTGAAAGTTATAATAGTAGATTATAAATGGAATTCGGTAGACTTGAAATTTGCAAATTATAATGGTGATGTAAAAGCGTCTAATCCGGTATTTTCATTAGATGGTAAAACAATGTATATCCCAACTACTGTGAAAGATTTGTCCGGACATCTATTTGCCATCGATGTTGCCAGTGGAGTTATTAAATGGGTATTTGCAATTGGTTATTCCAATAATAAAGGTGGTGGTGGCGCATTGGTTGGAGATGATGGGATTATCTATCAATGTGTAGGCAACAATTCTAAAGATAATGTATATGCCATTAAACCTGATGGTACTAAACTTTGGTCTGTAAAATTAGATGCCGGAATTGATGCTTTTCCTGCATTATCAATAGATGGGAGTAAACTTTATTGTCTCACTAATAAGGCTACATTATATGCTCTTAATGCAGCAAATGGAGAGATAGAATGGGCCGAGGAATTAGATAAAAGCGGGATAGGAAGTGCAGTTGCTGTCGATAAAGCTGGGAATATTTATGCGGGTACCAATGCGAAAATTTACTCTTATACTTCGGAGGGAGAAAAGCGTTGGGAAACATCAGAAGAAACGAAAGTTACGGAAACTGGTGCGTTTGCTTTGAATGGAAAACATTTGTATGCAGCATTGAAAAGTAAAGGTGGATTGATATCGATCAATATGGATACAGGAGTAAGAGAATGGAGTTGTCCTGTTTCTACCGATGATAGTTACTTTCCTGTAGTGGACAAAGATGGGGTTATATATTTTACAGAAAAAAAATCTGCTAATGTATATGCAGTAGATCCGACTAATGGAAATAAAAAATGGACGAAGGGATTAACAACAACTTATAATTTAATTTATAATGGCCTTGCTTTAAGTGATGATGGTGTACTTTATATGGGAACTCAAAAAGGATTTGCAGTATTTGGATTGAATACTATTGATGGAGAAGTCAATAGTATGATACCTAATGTTGGACAAGTCATGGCAGGTGTTACGATTGGGCCGGATAAACGTCTTTATTGTGGTACTATCAAAGGAAACATCGGATCTATTAAGGCTTTGGCTATTGATAAGGTCTTTGAAGCATCCTCCTGGAGTATGCGTGGCGGCGACCTGCAAGGTACCAACCGTCAGAAGTAAATATGAATTTTAAAGATATAGAAAGTTTATGGACAATATAAGAAAAATAAAATATTTCCTTACCTGCTTATTGGCGGTAGGGCTCATGAGTTGCAGTAATGATAATGATGACATAACGACAGGATATGAAGGAATTCTTGATGACCTCTCGGAAGAAGTCAATGTTACAGTACAAGAATTGTGGAGCACGTCTCCACTTACTCTTGACGCAAAACGAACCGGAGCTTTAACTAAAATACAAGGATATGCAGATAATTGTTTAAGTGATTACTTTTCAACTTTTCTGAGCGGATATGATCAGACTAGTGAAAATATGGAGAAAGCAGACCCTATATTAATATATTATCGTAGTGCATTTGATCGTGTTTTGGAGGATATTAAAAATTCTTCAGTAGAAGAAGGCACCGTTGAATTGTGGCAACTGTACAATATGGGATATGTGATAAAAACGTCATCGGGTTGTTTCGCCATAGATATTTCTCATCGTTGGGCAAAAGAGTTGGCTCCTTATATTGATTTTTTATGTGTGACTCATAATCATGCCGATCATTATAATAAGGAACTGATTCAAGCGATGTTTGACCTTGGCAAACCGGTTCTTTCGAACTATCTGCAAGATGAGTCGTATGAATATACCTCTAAAACTCCGACGGATTATACAATCGGTAACTTTGCTATTCACACCAGCATAACCGATCATAATAATTCCGGTTTATCCAATTTCGTAACAGTCTTTTATATAGATTGTGGTGAAGACACCGGTAACTTTACTTTGATACATACGGGGGATTCAAATTTTAAACCGGAACAATTTACTAATATTGCATCTCATGTGAATGTCCTGATTCCACGTTATGCACCGAATGCCTTGACCGAAAATAATATTATTGGTACAGGTTTGGGACAGACGCTTCCTGATTATGTATTATTGTCTCATATACTGGAACTTGCCCATGCAGATACCGATTCGTCCAGATGGTCTGTTGAAATGGCTTTGGAACGTGCCTCAAAGATAAACTGTGAACAGACGTATGTGCCTATGTGGGGCGAAAAACTGGTTTGGAAGAACGGAAAATTGAACTAATGAGAAAGTATATACTTATGACAGTGTTGTCTACATTCTCATTCATTTGCCATGCGCAACAGTATGAGGTGGGGACAACCACTGCCATTTGGAAAAATCCGGTGGCAGCAGACTTCAAGAAAGCAAAAGAACAGGGTGTTCATTATGTAGAAGTAGCTTTTAATCAGTGTTATCGGGGTGTTCCGGCGGAAGAAGTAATACCTCGTATTAAAATGATGAAGAGTAAAATTGATAGCGCAGGTATGCAGGTGTGGTCCGTTCACTTACCTTTTTCACGGGTATTGGATATTTCGGTTTTGGATGATTCGCTCCGTGAAGAGAATGTTCGTTTTATGGCACGGATGATAGAACAATGCAGGCATTTTAAACCTGCACGATTAGTTTTACATCCCAGTTCAGAACCGATAGCGGATAGTATTCGTGCACAACGTATAAAAAATGCACGGCATTCTATTATTTATCTTAAACCATATGCCGACCGTATAGGAGCACAGTTGTGTATTGAAAACTTGCCACGTACTTGTTTAGGAAATACGCCTGAAGAATTGTTAAAACTCATTCATGATATTCCCGGTGTAAAAGTATGTTTTGATACAAATCATTATACGAAGGGGTCCACAAGGCATTTTATGGAGGTATTAGGTCAATATGTAGGAACAATTCATGCTTCGGATTTTGATTTGGTGAATGAGTGTCATTGGCTTCCTACTCAAGGGAAAATAGATTGGCAAAACTTTATGAGAGATTTGCGGAGTAACGGATATCAAGGAGTGTTTATGTATGAGGCAATGAAAGATTGTGATTATAACAAAATACGCCCTGTTCCATCCCGTATTCGTGAAACTTTTGAAAAGATAATAAGCGGTGTACAGTAAACTTATTAAAAAGAAACATATTATGAAAAGATTATATTGGTTTTTCTTATTGTTTGTTTTCACCCAGTTATGTTGGGGACAGAACAAAGCTGATGAAATTAGAAATACTTTTTTGAATGACAATCTATCTCAACTTTTAGTTGTTGCTCATCGTGGGGATTGGCGTAATGCTCCTGAAAACTCTTTGCAAGGAATTCTGAACTGCATTGATATGGGAGTGGATATGGTAGAAATTGATTTGAAAAAAACAAAGGATGGGCATCTTGTCTTGATGCATGATAAGCTGATTAATCGTACCATGAACGGGAAAGGGCGTCCTGAGGATTATACATTGGCAGAATTACAAATGTTGAGACTGAAGAACGGTGCCGGTTGTAAAACTCGTCATCAGATTCCTACCTTTGAAGAGGTGATGACATTGTGCAAAGGTAAGATAATGGTGAACGTGGACAAGGGTTATGATTATTTTAAAGATGCTTACGCCATCCTTGAAAAAACAGGTACGGTGGACCAGTGCGTCGTGAAAGCCGGTTTGCCTTACGAACAGGTCAAGGCGGAGAATGGCGATGTACTGAATAAAATGCTTTTCATGCCTGTGGTGAATTTACATAAGGCGGATGCGGAAGCCGTTATTGACAGCTATCTTACTCACATGAACCCTAAAGCCTTTGAGCTGGTGTTTAATAATGATGGTCCCGAAGTACAGCGGTTGATAAAGAAAGTGCGTGATAGTGGTGCAAAAATCTTTATCAACAGCCTCTGGCCCGAACTCTGTGGCGGACATGATGATGACCGTGCCGTGGAACTGTGTCAACCGGATGAGAGCTGGGGATGGATAATCGGTCAGGGAGCCCGCCTGATTCAGACTGACCGTCCCGCCCTGTTACTGGAATATCTAAGAGGCAGGAAACTGCATGAATAAAGATTGAGTGTTATGTTTAAGTCTATTATTGATTTTTACAGGGTATCGCAAGCGAAACCCTGTAACGGCGGAGCTTTGTCCTCCAACTCGCTTTCTAGTGATTTCCGGCCTGAGGATAGACGGCGCTTGAAGCGTTTGCAATGGTCTACTTTTCTTGCCGCCACATTGGGTTATGGCATATATTACGTTTGCCGTCTGAGCCTTAACGTCGTGAAGAAACCGATAGTGGATGAAGGTGTCTTTTCGGAAACCGAACTGGGTATCATTGGCGCCGTCCTGTTCTTTACCTATGCTGTCGGTAAGTTTACGAACGGTTTCCTTGCGGACCGTAGCAATATCAACCGCTTCATGTCAACCGGTCTGCTGGTGACCGCATTGGTGAACCTTTGTTTGGGCTTTGTACATTCTTTCATCCTGTTTGCCGTACTTTGGGGTATCAGCGGTTGGTTTCAGTCTATGGGAGCTGCTTCCTGTGTGGTCGGTCTGTCCCGCTGGTTTACCGACAAGGAGCGTGGCTCCTTCTATGGCTTCTGGAGTGCCAGCCATAATATCGGTGAGGCAATGACCTTTATCATCGTCGCTTCCATTGTCAGCGCACTCGGATGGCGTTACGGTTTTCTCGGTGCCGGCCTTGTGGGGCTGATTGGCGCTTTGATTGTCTGGCGTTTCTTTCATGACACTCCCCAGAGCAAGGGTCTTCCGGCTGTCAATGCTCCTGCGGCTAAAAAGGCGGTGGATTCTGTGGAAACGGACGAGTTCAACCGTGCCCAGAAGTCTGTTTTGAGAAATCCTGCCATCTGGATACTTGCTTTCAGCAGTGCTTTCATGTATATCAGCCGCTATGCGGTTAACAGCTGGGGTGTTTTCTATCTTCAGGCTGAGAAAGGTTATTCCACATTGGATGCGAGCTTTATCATTTCCATCAGTTCGGTGTGCGGCATTGTGGGGACGATGTTTTCCGGAGTTATCTCTGACCGTTTTTTCTGCGGGCGTCGTAATATTCCGGCCTTGATTTTCGGATTGATGAATGTTTTTTCCCTTTGTCTTTTCCTGCTTGTTCCGGGAGTGCATTTCTGGTTGGATGCCTTGTCTATGATTCTTTTCGGTCTGGGTATCGGTGTGCTGATTTGCTTTCTGGGTGGCTTGATGGCCGTGGATATTGCTCCCCGTAACGCTTCCGGTGCGGCTTTGGGTGTAGTGGGTATTGCGAGTTATATCGGTGCCGGTTTGCAGGATGTGATGAGTGGTGTCTTGATTGAAGGTAATAAGCGGTTTGTTAATGGTGTGGAGGTCTATGATTTTACCTATATCAATTGGTTCTGGATAGGTGCGGCATTGCTGTCCGTGTTATTGGCGTTGCTGGTGTGGAATGCAAGCAATAAAGAGTAGTGTTTTTTGTGTTATCGTTCTTTTATTATGTGCGTTATGATTATATTCGCAAAAAAAAAATTAGGAACTGATAATAAAGGAGGGATGCTATGCTTGCATATACATATATCGAACATGGAAGATTCGGGCTGTTGGACAAACCAACACCCGATTTGAGAGATTCGCGCGACGCTATTGTTCGTGTAACACTTGGCAGTATCTGTACCAGTGATTTGCATATTAAACATGGTAGCGTGCCGCGTGCTGTCCCCGGAATAACGGTCGGGCACGAAATGGTGGGTGTTGTTGAACAGGTTGGGAGCAGTGTAATTTCGGTCAAACCGGGTGACAGGGTTACTGTAAATGTTGAGACTTTTTGCGGCGAATGCTTTTTCTGTCAACACGGATATGTGAATAACTGTACGGATGTGAATGGTGGTTGGGCATTAGGATGCCGTATTGATGGCGGACAGGCGGAGTATGTCAGAGTCCCTTATGCCGATCAGGGATTGAACCGTATTCCTGATTCGGTGAGTGATGAGCAGGCGCTTTTTGTAGGCGATGTGCTTGCAACTGGTTTTTGGGCGACTCGTATCTCGGAGATTTCTGAAGATGATACTGTACTTATTATAGGGGCGGGACCTACCGGAATATGCACTTTGCTTTGTGTGATGTTGAAGAAACCGAAACGCATTATTGTTTGTGAAAAGTCTTCTGAAAGGATTCGGTTTATTCGTGAGCATTATCCTGATGTGCTGGTGACAATACCGGAGAATTGTAGAGATTTTGTGCTTCGAAACAGTGAGCATGGCGGTGCTGATGTTGTGTTGGAAGTGGCTGGGGTTGAAGATACTTTCCGTATGGCATGGGAATGTGCCCGTCCTAATGCGGTCGTCACTGTAGTAGCCCTTTATGACAAACCTCAGCTCCTTCCCTTACCGGATATGTATGGTAAGAATCTGACTATCAAAACAGGTGGGGTTAACGGATGCGACTGCGCCGAAATACTCCGTTTGATTGAGGAAGGAAAGATAGATACTACGCCGCTTATTACACATCGGTTTCCTTTGGGGAAGATTGAAGAGGCATATCATATTTTCGAAAATAGATTGGAAGGGGTGATTAAGATTGCGATAGAAGGAAAATGAGAATTATACTATTACTTGTTGGAATCCGGTGCACGGAGTTGCCAAAAAGCTACGGCAGCGGCTGCTGCCACATTGAGTGAGTCGACATCATGTGACATGGGGATGCGTACTACATAGTCGGCTTCGGCAATCGTTTCGTATGATAGTCCGTCTCCTTCAGTTCCCATTATAATAGCTAATTTAGGTTCGGTTGCCAAAAGAGGGTTATCGATGGAGATGGAATGATCTGTTAGTGCCATAGCTGCTGTACGGAATCCTAAATCATGAAGTTTGCTAAAGGTGGTATCCAGCCAAGTCCATGGTACCAGAAAGACTGACCCCATAGATACTCTTACTGCACGACGGTTGAGCGGATCACAGGAAGTAGGGGTGAGCAATACAGCATCTATGCCAAGAGCAGCAGCAGAACGGAAAATGGCTCCGATATTGGTTGCATCAACTACGCCGTCTATTACCACGATGCGGCGGGCTTCCCGACATATTTCTTCGATGCTATGTGGTTTAGGGCGACGCATAGCGCAAAGAACACCACGGGTCAGAGTGTATCCGGTCAAGGTAGCAAGCAATTCTCTTTTACCTGTATAGACCGGAATATTTCCACAACGTTCAATGATAGTTGCAACATCACCTGTGATATGCTTTCGCTCACATAAGAGAGCTAAAGGTTCATAGCCTGCATTGATAGCCACAGAAATAACTTTAGGACTTTCTGTGATAAAAATACCTTTGGATGGTTCGATACGATTGCGTAACTGTGCTTCGGTGAGAGTACTGAAGATTTCTACTCCTGGGTAGGATAGTGATGATATTTCGATGATGGGCATATTGCTATTTATTGATGGTGTTATATGTTTTGGAAACTTTTACGCTAGGTTTTTATTATTTTCCGATGCAACATATTTACATCACTGACTATCAGTGACTATTCATTTTAATCGGTACAACCTCTGTTTTTGCAAGTACACAGAATGTGGGGACAAATGCAAACCGTTGTATTTCACAGTTTTGCATATACGTGTTGTACCGCCTCTTTTCAGCCCTTTTGTGGAATATTCGCTATCAGATTCAACGCGTTGAATGATAGGGAATTTCCGCATGGATGTTACAGAACGCTTGCTGAATGCAAAGGTAGTGGTTTTCTTGGAATTTCTGTGGTTTGTGATGGGATTTTTTGCGCTCCGATTATTTTGGGGACTCGATTCGTTGGAAAAAGTGTAGCGAAACTGAATTATTCGCTTGGAAAAGTGTTTGTGTGCCATAAATGGTACACTTTTATTTGGAGGAAACCATTATATCCTATCGGGTATAATCCTGCATCGAACATCAATATTATACCTGAAATGGTATAAATCAATAGACTTGGCTGAACTCCATAATGTCGAGCATCTGATATAGTATTCCGTCAATGGCGGAATGCCAGCTTTGATGGAAATGACCATAGTACCAATGGTTCAACGGGTGATTGTCAGTTTTGAGATGATGCAGGAGTATATCCATTGTTTTTCTTTCAGATTGTACATCATCAAGAAGTGATGAATCGTTCTCAGCCCATTGATTGAGGTTGCTTTTTAAGAATAGCTCACAATGTGATGGCGCAGTATGTGTGACAACTGTATCAATCAAGAAGTCTGCACGGATAATATTCATCTTATCCGAATCGTAAATAGGAGCTTCGCTCTGCCAATATAAATTGCGGGAAATATCATTTTCTTGCAACTCATTGGAATGAACACGATACTTTCGTTTGTTCCATTCATTTATGCGATAAATACGGTCAATGGAAATTGCTCCACCTACACAAAGGATGGTATGATTACAGGCTTGAAGAATAGTATAATCAGGAACAGCGATGAAGCGTTTGTAATTGAATGTTGTTCCATCGAAATAAGCTGGATTATCATGATTGCCACGCACAAATACAATCCAATTGTTGGCTTGGTTCATTCGCTTGGCATTTCGTCTAACCATTTGCTCATAGTATTCTTTCTTTTCAAAGCCAAAGCCACAATCCCCAGCTACAATCAATAGAGTGTCCTTCAACTTGTATTGAATACAGAGTTTGAACACTAATTGATTAAAGTCTCCATGAATATCACCGGAAACAATAATTGTCTTGGCTTCGGGAAAAGATAGTGAGAATGTGTTGCTATGATTCATTTTATGTTCCTGATAAAGTGCTTATATCGACAGAATTAATCCTTATCAAACAATCCTTTCTCTTTCCACGCCTTGATTTCCTTATCAAAATCAGAAAGATATTCTTTATCTTGAATCAAGCGAAATTTGTCGTATTCAGCGTATGCTTTTTCTCTCGCCTGTTCTGCGGAAATAGTTCCGGCATCGTTCAAGGTGTCATATTTGTATGAAGTCAAGAACTCATCCAATTGTTTTTTCCAATCTGCCATCGTGGTAATAATCTGCCTTTCTGCACGAAGTTCTGCAAAATCAAGGAATGCGGTTGAGAGCCGATTTAAGGCTAAGACTTCCTTATCGGGCAAGTAGTTTTTGGCAACTATTGTGTCTGATTTTTGAACTCTGCCATCAGGCGCATTTTTCCAAGTGGTAAGCCCCATGTGAGGCATTTCTGCATCTGCTCTTGAAAATACGATTTCTGCTGCCGTTTGGTGGGTAATAGCCCAATGCATCATATTCTGTACCATTTTGAAAAACAGTTGGGTCGTTTCGGATTTGGGGTCATAATCGGCACTACATTCGGCATATACATCAGTGATTTTTTGATAATATCGGCGTTCCGAAGCTCGTATTTCCCGGATGCGTTCTAATAAATCATCAAAATAATCTTTGCCAAAATGCTTGCCCTGTTTCAACCGTTCATCATTTAACACGAATCCTTTGACTATCATTTCTTTCAGAACAGATGTCGCCCAAATTCTGAATTGGGTAGCTTGGTAGCTGTTGACACGATAGCCTACGGCAATGATGGCATCCAAATTATAGAACAATGGTGTCCGTTCTACGTCTCGTTCTCCTTCTGATTGAACTATCCCAATTTTTCGGATAGTTGCCTCTTTGGTGAGCTCTCCTGATTCATAAATCTGCCCAAGATGATAGTTGATAGTGCGCACATCCACTCCAAACAAATCAGCCATACGTTTTTGTGACATCCAGAATGTTTCACTGTTGAAGATGACCTCAATATGTGTTTCCCCTTGCTTCGTTTTATAGAGTAAAATATTGGATGATAAACTGTTGCTGATTAATTCAGAAGTAGGTGTTTCCTGTCTGAAGTATTCTCTTGCTATTTGCACTTGTGGTTTCTTTCCATCGGCATTTTCCGCAATTATCAGACAAGCCATGCGTGATAAGTGTATGTTTTCTACTTTACGGAATGAGCCGGAACCTAATCTGACCATTTCAACCGTATGGTTAAAATGCTCTGTTGTATTAAGTCCTTTATGATTGGCTATCGCAATGGCTTTGCTTATTGTGCGTGTGAATTTTTGATAGGTACTATAACCTAATGCAACGCACAAATCACGAGAAGTCCAATACTCTGAACCGTTTTCATTCTGCTTTTTTATCTGCTCAAAATCAGAGCGGATAGTGGATATACTACTTTCTTCCATCATCCTTATTACATTTTAGAATTGTGAAACCTTACTTATATAGCTCCGGTCTCAATTCCATATTATGTTTCGTGATAATTTCTTCCATAAGAGAGCCTTTGGGGACAACTTCGTAGGGATAAGATTTCTCAAATGCTTGTCGTCCGGCATCTGTCATAAGTCCTCGGTCTTCAAGATTCATACAGCGTTCTTTGTTTAACTCAGTCCAATGACTTCTTTTGCGACGAGGTGAAAGCCGTTGTGCAAGACGTCCGTCAGGTAATTTCTTTATAGTTGAATCAATCCACCCGAAGCATAATGCTTCCTCAACGACCTCAATGTATGGAATACATTTGTATGTGGGCTGTTTAGAGCGTGAAGTGATAACCCAACACGATTTCGCTTGGTTGTGGTTAGCCTTCAGCCAATTCCTCAGCTCGTTGCGGTCTGTGAAGTCCAGTAGATTGATAATTTCCATATTACTCGTAATTCAAATTATATGTTATAGTGCATCCGATTATACAAATATTTATTTACGCTGCAATTACCTGACTGATAAGTTTTACATAATCAATAAGTGATTTGGAACTATCTCGGAAGATGGTAGGGAATTTATTGAATGGTGGTTTTTGTAATACCACAGTGGCAATATCGCCATTCTCGCATACATAGCGGATGAGTGTACGCAGATACTCCTCTTGCATACGGGTTAGTTCCGCACCATGTATCAATGCACGATATTTTTCAAGAGCCACATCCTGTTCCACACCAATGATGGAACGGATGAAGGCGGCTACGTTATGTTGGTATGGTTTTGTTCTCGTTTGTGCATCAAATTCTTCTTTTGAGCCTAATTCTTCCCAGAAAATCTGTTCCAATCGGGCAATGTCCTGTTCGGACAGCGGTTCAAGGTGATATATCTTCTGCAAGGCGTCATCATCTGATAGATGCTCTTTGAGATAGTCTTCCACTCTGCGGCGATAGGTGCGGATAGGGGTTACATTGACGCCAGAATTGTCTTCTTCAAATGTGTCGGTAACATTGATTGTAAATGTCTGCCCTGCCGTGCCACCATCCAAGTATTGGATAAGCTCACGAAGCTCCAGCCTGATGCGTTCGAGTGAGTCAAGGCTTTTCGATTCCCAGAAATGAGCGGACAGCACCTCGTTCAGCACATTCATCTTAGCCATCACTTGCGGAATGGAGGCTTTCTTCTCTTTGAGATAACTTGCTATGTCCATTATTTTCCGCTCTGACGAGGTGGAATTAACCGTTTCATCAACCAATGCAAGTTGTGATTTTAGCACAAGAGCGTCAAACTTTAAAGCAGAAGTGTCTGTCGTTGCATTTTTGAATAAAGGTGAGATATTTCCTTTCATTGCCATTACATCACCAAGAGTTAAACAAGTCATTGCTTCCAGTGTGGTGTATGTCTCTACGGCTCTCAGCTGAAGGCGCACATCTATCCGATTTCTGTTAAGTTCGGCTATCTGCTTGTGTAATATGTCGGCAAGGTTGTCGTGAAAAGCCTTTGATTCCTCCTTGCTTTGATATGCTCCATCCTGCAAGGCGAATTTAATATCCGTGCGAAGATTAAAAAGCATACTTACAATAGACTGTGATTTGGAGGGTTTGGCTCCTTCGGGATTCATTTCAAAATACTCAAAGTTTCGATAGAAATCGAATATCAAAAATTCTTCTTTATCTCTACCTTCGCTAAATAAGTTTTCACACAGGCGTGTGCCTCTGCCAATCATCTGCCAGAACTTTATCTTGGAGTGGATAGGTTTGAAGAAAACCAAGTTTACGATTTCAGGCACATCAATGCCAGTGTCGAGCATATCTACAGATACGGCAATTTGCGGTTGCTTTTCTGCATCGGCAAACTTATCAATCAGGTCGGATGAATATTTCTCGTAATTATCAATCACCCGGCAGAAGTCTGCTCCCAAGTCGGGGTAAAGGGCTGCAAACCGTTCGGCTATGAACACAGCGTGTTTGTGATTATAGGCGAAAATGATGGTCTTGCCTATCAGGGTGTCGTCTTTCACACGGATGCCATCGTTCATCAGCCTGTTCAATACATGGTCTACGGTGTCTTGGTTGAAGATGTATTTGAATATCTCTGTTGCGTTGATGGTGCGGCTGTATGGAGCATCCGGCTCCAGCCCTGCCTTCATCTTCTCATACTCGAAAATCTCTTCCAACTGCTCCCGTTCTTTCGGGGTAAGCTGTTCGGGGTCAATTCCTGTGGTCAGAATCTTTGAGTTGTCTTTTATGGCTCGAAATGGATTTAGATACCCATCGGCCACCGCTTCATCATATTCGTAACTGTCGGTCGGTTCTCCTTGTTCCATACCGAAGAGGTCGTATGTAGAGCGGTCAACTTCATCACGAGGGGTTGCCGTCAGTCCTAAGAGCAGTCCATCGAAATACTCAAAGATTGCTCCATATTTACCGAACACACTGCGGTGTGCCTCGTCGATGATAATAAGGTCAAATCTGCCTAATGAGAATGTCTTGGCATCCCTGTCCAGATGTCCTATCATGGTCTGATAAGTGGAGAATAGGATACGTGCCGATATATCCACATCACTGTCACGCAAGGAGCTGACCGTCATATTGGGCAATAACTTTGTGTAATTCTTTTTTGCCTGATTGACCAGTTCGATGCGGTCGGCAAGGAACAACACATTCTTTACCCAATTGTTTCGCACTAATACATCAACAAGCGAAATACTGACACGAGTCTTTCCCGTTCCGGTAGCCATTACCAATAGGGCACGACGATGCTTGTCGTTATAATGTTTGCACACCGATTCAATCACTCGCTTTTGGTAGTTGCGATTGGTTATCTTGTCCGAAATTTGCAAGTCGGTAATGTCGTTGCGGCCACGTTGTGCAATCATTCTGCGCAATTCATCAATGGTATGGAATCCCATCACTTTGCGCGACGGATAACCGATACCATCTATTATATGGGTTTCAAAACCATTGGTGTAGTAGATAACCGGACGAGGACAAGCGTAGTGTTTAGCTAGACAGTCGGCATACAATTCCGCTTGGTGGCGACCTGCTGCCGCATCCACACTGGTGCGCTTGGCTTCTACTACTGCCAGTGGCGTTCCGTCTGCATCAAACAGTACATAGTCTGCATATCCCACACCACTCTCATTGGGCATCCCCTGTACTTCTATTTCTGTTCCGGCTTGACGGGGGATGATTTCGCCCTTATGTTCAGATACTTTCCAACCTGCCTCGTGGAGCAACAGGTCGATATATAATTTTCGGGTTTCTGCTTCCGAGAGGTCGTTTACAACAGGCTGGGCATCCACCGTTGTAGGCTGTGCATCGGAACTTTCTTTCACCGCTTTTGCGGCAGTATCGGCAGTCTGTGTGGTAGCTGAAGATGCTTGGTCTGTTTGAGGAACAACGGCAAGGTCGCTTGGTTGGGGTGATTGGGGAATCAACTCTTTATCAAAGTCTGGCAATGTGTCAATCACCTGCCAAGCCAATAAGATGGAACCAATGATGTAATATAGATTCAGTACGGCAAAGAAAGACTCTCTACGTCCCACAAATCCATCACTGGCGTGTGCGGCATTGTTTCCTATCTTGCGCACATAGTGGATGCGCTTCATCAGGTCTTCGCTGTTTATGAATGCCGTAAAGCGTTCATCGGTGGTGAGCGAAAGCAACGAGGCACGTTCGCCTATTTGCCATCCTTTCAGGCGATAAACGGTCTTTACCATCGTTTCCAATGCAAGTCGTGCCTGCATGGCTGAGACCATTGGATTAGCTACTTGAAAATCCTCTGCCGTAGCACAATAACGATAAATTGTTCTTAATCCGTCAATGTCTTTTATGATGTCGAAATTCCTCATAACTCAATCATTCTATAAATTTCCAATAACCATCCTTGTCCGATCCGATGCGCTGAATGACTGTTCCATTCAATTTCTTGATATGTCGTGCAACAGTGGCACGGCCGATATTCAGGAGTTTGGCATACTCATCGTATGTATATTCAGGATGTTCTTTAATGGCTGCAATGAGTCGGGTTGTGGTGTCTTTAGGCGTTGCAGTGTCATTTACAGTATCACCATCTTCTTTTACAGTATCATTCATGCTTTGTTGATACTGTAGAATCCGATTTTCAAGATTGGTGATATGTTGGGTGAGCATTACATTTTGTACAATGGTGCTGTCTTCCTGCTCACGACTGTCAATCAAAGCCTGAATGTATTCACCTTTTGTCTCTTTCGTAACTATAGATGGGATAAGACCTAACTGTCGTTGTACGATGTTCATCAGCAATCGGGTTGTACGCCCGTTGCCATCAACCCACGGATGAATGGTGACAAGCCGAAAGTGCGCTTCAAAACTCAACCGATAACATGCCGCTATATCGCTTCTATCTATAGATGCCAGTTCTCTGTTTAACCAATCGCAAAAGTCGGCTGTTGCTTTAGGTACTTTTTGAAATGCCAAATAACTTCTGCCTCCGATTCCGGCACTTACATTGCATCGTCGCAATTCTCCTTTTGAGGAATCGAAACAGCCACCCATAGTGGAGTATTCCGAACCGGTACGGCGCATGACTTTGGCAGACAATTCACAAAGTAGTTCGACCGTGTATGGCTGTCCGGTTTTTGCCCATTCAAAGCCGTAGAGGTATGCGTTTTTCAAATCCACATTCATCATCTGTTCGTTCAGGCTTCTACCTTTGGCTGCAATTCCCTCGTCAAACAACAACTGGTTTTCTACTTCGGTAACAGTAGAACCCTCAATAGCTGTAGAATGGGTAATCAGTGAATAGAGGTAGAATTTTTCATAATCCACCTGTTGGTCTATCCCCGAAGCTGTATATCGGCTGATGGTCTCTATCAGTTTCTTATCAATCTCTTTCATGCCGTTATCTTGTTTTAAGAGAAATAATATTGCATCCGTTCTGCCATCAGCGTTTCTGCATCGGCTAATTGCTGACGGAGTAGCTCTTTTTGCTTTTCGATGGATTCGACTTGTGAAGCATATTTTTTCTGCATATCAATTGGAGGAACAGGTATAGGCAAACTGCTCAATAGCTTTTGGTTAATATTTTGAATACCAATGCCATTAGATTTTAAAATATGAGTATTCTTAAATTCGACATCCGTTAGTACAGCTACCAAGTACTTATTTATAATCTCCACAGACTTTCTAAATCGAATGCAGAATCCACTGAATGTCACGTCTATATCATTAGGAAAAACTTCTAAGCATCTGCCAACTAAATTTTTATTCCCATTAGAACGTACAAATACAATATCTTCATTATTAAGCAAGTATTCTTGTGGTATGTCTTCAACTTCGATATAGGATATATTATCAAATGAGGAAATACATTTAAGGTTTTGAAAATCTCCAACGCCTATTATTTTTACGGACTTGCCTCTTTCTTCTTTACTATAGTTTAATCCATTCTTAAAGTCACCAAGTTGCCCCATTGGTATAATATTCCAACATTTATCGTCAATTGCAACATTGCCGAATGTGTTATGAAAGATAGATTGTGCGAGGTCAGCAAGGTCGGCAATCTGTGCCTTGTAACCGTCAATCATTTCTTGCAATGCATCAAGCTCTGAGGCAATAGTGCATTGTTCATCAGATTTAGGCAATTTAATAAGAAGTTTTGAAAATCGCTTTACATCCAAATTCTTTTGAGCTGCACCTCTTGCTAATGAATATATTTTATCATTTAATGCAAAAGTATGCCATTTTAAAAATTTGAATAATAATAAATTTGTTTTGGGATGAAGCGTTAATCCACTATCATTGAGAAAGAATTTACCTTCAATAAATCTAGTACATTCCCTAGAAAGAGCAAAACGAGATACCGTAATAGCATTTTCTCGATTATAACTCTTTGTGGTAAAAGTTGCGCCACCTCCACCATATACATAATATTGCCCAGCTTCTGTCTGTTTTTTGACAATGCGTGTTCCAAATTGAATATCACAAACACTATCCAGCGTACAAGATGTCCACTTCGATTTATCCACTCTCATACCCCTTACGAATTTAGTAGTTTCTTAAACTCAGCAAAGGCTGCATCAATATTCTTTTGTCTTTCTTCCATCCGGGCGATAATAGTTTCCGGGGCTTCATATTCAATCGCTTCACGCTCCACCTCGTGATAACGCTTATAACTGAGGTCGTAGCCATTGGCACGTATTTCATCGGCAGTGATAAAGAACGATTGCTCTTTGCGACTGCGGTCGGCTTCCGCTTCGAGGTTGTGGAAACGGGAGATAATATCGGGAATATCGTTTTGTTCGGGCTGGGGAGTGCGCTGCGTGGTGAGCGAGAACCCATCGGCACGCATATCATAAAACCAAACCTTGTCGGTGCCGCCTGTGCCTGTCTTGGTAAAGATAATGATGGCTGTAGAAACACCGCTGTAAGGCTGGAACACACCGGAAGGCATTGTGATGATGGCTTGTACGCAATGTTTGTCCACCAATGCGGAACGTATGGTCTTGTATGCCTGTGCATCCCCAGTGAGAACCGTGTCCGGCACAATGGAAGCGCATCGTCCGCCCGACTGAAGCATCCGCATCATCAAGGCAAGAAACAACAACTCGGTTTTCTTGGTCTTGACAGCAGCTTTCAGCGTATGCGCTATGTCGTCAGTGTCGAGGCTGCCTGCAAACGGAGGATTAGCAAGGCAAAGGGTATAGCGGTTGGTATCGTTGTTCTCGTCCGACAGCGAGTTGCGATAGTACAGATTAGGCTCATCCACATCATGAAGCATCATATTCATGCAGCCGATGCGAAGCATGGAAGCGTCCGAATCCGAACCGTGAAATATCTCTTTGCGGAAACGGTTTCCCTCTTCAATATTGAGCAATTCATCACTTTGATGTTCAGCGATGTATTTGGCTGCTTCCATAATAAAACCGGCAGAACCCATTGCCGGGTCGCAGATGGTAT
The DNA here is from genome assembly GCF_015555825.1 of Bacteroides clarus. Lineage (NCBI taxonomy): Bacteria > Pseudomonadati > Bacteroidota > Bacteroidia > Bacteroidales > Bacteroidaceae > Bacteroides > Bacteroides clarus. Next base: position 103,805 of record NZ_JADNLF010000006.1, read on the forward strand.
CATTAAGAGTGGGGCGCATCAACTCCACCATCATGCGGATGATATGACGAGGGGTGCGGAATTGTCCGTTAGTGCCCGATGCTGCCATGATGCTGAGCATATACTCATACACATCACCCATCATGTCAGCCCCATCGGAAGCAATTTTTTCAATACCTTCAATGACACGAGATAACAGCCGAGCGTTGGTAATCTGAAAAACAGTGTCTTCCATAGCCTTTCTATAAGCCGAGTCCTCTTTCCCCACATGACGCAAAAAGATAAACGCATCGTTGCGCACCCGATCCAACATTTTGGTCGCCTCCATTTCTTTGAACACGTGCCAACGCATTTCGTGGTAGGGCACATCTTGGTTGGTGGAAGGATTGCGCCACACGCCGCTGGGGAATGTAGGGTTAAGCAAAACATCACCCGTAAGGTTGGCTATCGCTTCTTTTTCACGTTGCTTTTCATCAAGCATCTTCATAAAGAGCAGATAGGTTATCTGTTCAAAGATTGCTGATGGTTGGGTGAATCCATTGTTCCAGAATGTCTGCCATACTTCATCCACCTTTTGCTTTATATCGCCTGTAATCATATTATTCTCTGTTTCTTTAATTTACTGAATAGGTAAAACAAGGATGTTCGTTATTTCCCAGATGATTGAATAAGTTCTTTTACATCCACATTCAAGATTTTGGCTATTTCAAACAACACTTCTAAACTGGGTTGCCGTCTGTTGCATACATACGCATTGACTATACAGAAACTTTTGCCAAGTTTCTCTGCCAGCCAAGTTTGTTTGATACCTCTTTCTTCAAGTACCTCTTTTATTCGATTCATGGGTTTATCCATTGTTTTATCTTTATATCATCAATTTGAATACAAAGGTATAAAATATCATGCTATAAAAAGAGAAAAGAGGAAGAAAAACTCTCCCTCTTCATTCAATTCCAATCAAATGCCGCTTAATTGGATGTAAGTGTTTTAAAAAAGCAAGATTTCACATTCGGTACAATCCTAACCAACCATTTGGGAAAACGCAACTTCCTGCGTCGTTTCGGCTAGCTTGAAGGTTATGTGTGTGAAAGTGTAGTTGGACCAACAGCTGTTACAGAAGTTACGAATATACCTCCTGTGAAATCTTTGCCTGTAATTCTTTATTTAAATTAAACATTGTCCAGCGGGTGAAAATGTACTTTTGCTTCTTGGCAAAGTGCATTATCATCTGCTGATCTTTCATCTCTGTAATGCCAATCAATGTAAGAATGTTTTGCTTGTATGCATTATCTACAAAGGGACAAGTCATCATATCAGCCGTGAGAATCGTGAGTTCTGAATTGCGTTTGCGCTCAGATTCCGCAACAAGCCGATACTTCTTCAAAATCTCGTCTTTCAATAAAGCCTTTTGTGCATCATAGCACTTGTGATTCGCATAGTAATACAATAATATAATACATGCGAAAAGGTTATACTGTAGCTCACTTTTACCAATGAATGATTTAATAACTTCTGGTGCGAGTAGATATGCATAGCCTAACTCTTTAGCCAATATTAATAGATAGAGGCTTTCATGTAAGGTGTTTCGATGTGAATCTGTTGTAGCCAGCACCAAGGCTATTTCATCTTGAATCTTTTTAAAGATAATATCCTTGCTTATCGTTTGGAATCTAACCTCCGGATTAACTTTGAAATCACCATGTCGTTTTCCATAGATAATAATGGAATTCATTATCTTCAGCAATTTCAAGGTTGTATTTATCTGCCTGTTGCTATTGAACACGAAGAATGCCACATCAATTAGAGATACAAGATAACTTGTGAGCTTCCTTTGTACTCTTTGTGCATGAATTCCAATCTCGTCCTTATTTACCTCTTCCTTTGACATCAGGCGCTCATACTTCTTGAAACCTATTTCATATCGATTAAGAAAAGCATCAAGGCGTTGACTTATCTTCTCAAGCAGATAGTTTGCTATATCGCGATATTCAATTCCGCATTCCCTTACTATTGCTTTTATTTGAGCATTTACGCTATTTGCAGACAGGTATATATTGAATTTCTTATCTAATATTTCTTTGTCTTTATCCGACTCTTCGTCTTCCGTGTCCTCCTCTTCTTCTGCGTTTAATTTTGATTCTACTTCTTCCCAAAGTGGGGTCGAGAATATATTGCTCAGCAAATTTTCAATTCGCTGTTTGGCTATAGTCACCTTCGTTATAAAGGGCCTTTCAAACTCTTCTGTTTTGGATGGACTAATCTGCAATTTGAATTCCTTCAGCCATTTTGTTAGACTTTCCATGAAGAGATTCCTGTCCTTTTCGTCATTATAGAAGAGGAAATAGTCATCAACATACCGATAACACTCATAGGAGGATTTCTGACGAAGGTCTTTTTCTAATAGTTCCTGTTCAACCTTTTGATCTATATACTGAAGTATAATCTCTGCAAAGATTCGAGAAAACTCTGGACCTATTACGATACCATTCGTCTCGCGAGCATTGACCGACTGCATTAGATTGTCAAATGCATCGCCAACCCATGAACCATGATATCCAGGTAAGACTTTTACCTTGTCCGCACCACCTGCTGTTGCCCAACTTATGGTATGGGTATAAATACTGTCGAAACAACTCTGTAGGTCGAATTTCACAAGATGTTTGAATTTCTTTTCTGCACGCTGGTATCTGTAATCCTCATAGAACTTGTATATATTTGAGGGAATTACATACCTAATTACACTTAGTGTCCAAATGCCAAATATAAATAGCTAATATCCTACATCTTTTATATATTATATTGGGTTATTTTGGGCACTTTTTAAAAGTCTTAATCGTTGTAAATGTGGAGTGTCCTACCACTCCACATTGATAAACTATTAATTTATCGGAATCCAAAATTTAAACACTTTAGACCTTTTCGGATAAATCGTTTTGCCGTTTTTCCTAATTGATTTAGCAAAAACAAGCTTATATAGTTTACCTTTTTTGACTTTAAAATAGGACATAATAACACCTCCTTTCTTTTTGGCTTAATAGCCTTATCGTCTTGTGTCCTACCACAAGACAAAACCCAGTAGTAGGATACTGGGTTTATCTTTTTTGGTCTTAATAAACAGAGATGTTTTTTTAAGCTCCCTATTTTAAAGTCGGTACAAATGTAGTTATTATATATAAGATAACCAAATAATTTTTTCTTTTATTATTAGTGTAATATATTGCTAATTTATTTGTTATTGTGTAATAAATTGCTATATTTGTATTATACTAATTTGTTACACTATGTTTGAGGAGTTTAATTCACTGTCCGAGTTAATGGCTGCTTTTCCAGATGAACAAACTTGTATCGAGTATTTGGAATATAAAAGGTGGCGTAATGGTGTAGTATCTCCATACGATGCAACATCAAAGGTGTATAAGTGCAAAGGCAATAATTACAAGTGCAGGAATACAGGACTGTACTTTAATGCTAAAACAGGCACTCTGTTCCATAGGTCGTCTGTACCTTTACAAAAGTGGTATGTAGCCATTTGGTTATTTATGACAAGTAGGAAAGGTATTTCGTCCATACAGTTAAGTAAGTGTATTGGGGTCACACAAAAAACCGCATGGTTTATGCTCCAGCGGATACGTAAATGTTTTGGTGAAGAAAACCAAAAAACAAAATTAAAAGAAACCGTAGAAATTGATGAAACATTCGTAGGCGGTAAGAACAAAAATCGACATAGGGATAAAAAAGTCGCACGATGTCAAGGACGCTCTTTTAAAGATAAAGTTCCAGTATTTGGCATGTTACAACGGGGTGGTAGAGTCGTTGCCAAAGTTGTTGAAAATACCAAAGCTAAAACACTCCGAAAAGAAATCCTAAAAACGATTGAGAAAGGTAGTACTATATATTCCGATGAATGGAATTATGGTAACTTGTCAAGATGGTACCAGCACGCCTATGTATATCACTGTTATGGAGTATATGCAAGAGGTAATGTTTACACCAATTCGATTGAGGGCTTTTGGAGTATTTTAAAGCGTGGTATTATCGGTGTTTATCATCGGGTATCAAAGAAACATTTACAAAAATATGTAGATGAATTTGTATTCAGATATAACACAAGAAAGTTATCTTTGCAAAATGTATTTGATTACGTGTTGAGCAATTCACATCATAGATTAACTTATAAAGATTTGACGTATGCCTACGAGAAAACCAAAGTATAATATGAAAGAGATTAATGGTATTGAAATTAATCAGAGAGTTTCAGATGGTTATTTGGATGCAACCGCTATGTGCGATTCATGCGATAAAGAACTGGATGAATACTTGAATATAAGGTTTACGAGAAGATTTATTAATGAATTATCTCGTTCGTTAGGAATAACGGAAACCGAATTGATACAATTCCAAGAGGGAAATGACGAAGTGTGGGTACATCCGATGCTTGCTATCAATTTAGCGCAATGGTGTTCTGTAAAACTCGCTGTTATCATTCCTCAATGGGTATTTGACTGGATGTATGAGAATGTTTCTCAAGAGAAAGAAGTGAAAAGTGAAAATCCGCCTAAGAACAAGTTTGACGATTATGACCCGCAGTTTGGTGAGTGGATTTCCAAAGCAATAGCTTATGACCCTCGAAAGAAAAAAGACATCTAAAATTAAGTACCTTTTTCTATTTATTTCTTACTACAAGCATTTGCAAGCAATGTCAAATTTCGATGCCCTTGTGGACTTGTCTGGTAAAACTTTGAAAAAGTAACTATAAAGAACGCAATCTTTTGGCTACTTTCACTTCATCGGTATCTGCAAAGTATGTGACCACTTCTGGAAACATGAGTTTAATAGAATCTTCCGGCTGATGACAAGATGTAGGATTGTACCATCTGCTTATAAAGCACACGTTATAATCTCGTGCATGAAAATATAAGCTGCGGTTATTTATTCGCTGCGTTTTGTTTATCTTTTCTGTAAGTAAATAAATGAACATATTTTCAGCGATGTTGATGTCTTCTTTATTATAGCGGTTTTCAAAAGCTCCTATCCATATATTTCTACGGTTCGGGATTTCATTTATATGGTGATTTTTATCCTTAAATCTTTTGGGAACAGTTCTTATTGTCTGTCCACAATAGTAGGAATAAATCTTGGCGTTAGGCTTCTTTCCCTGCAATAGATAAAGACTAAAATCAATATTCTGTTGGCATTGCCATTCCTCCATTTCTTCTATACTATGAAATGGCCCATACCAAGATAATATGTATGTTCTTAATAAAGGTTTTCTTGTTCCCATTCTACATTTTATTTAGGTTAGACAATAATTTGTAAAACGGCAACGGTATAAACGAAAGACGTAGAACCACTGCCCAACGTTGTCATGGCCTACCACAGCCAACTTATCCATAGGAGTGATTCTACGCCAATGCGTACAAATACACTTTACCCAATGGATAAGTTCTGTAATTAGCCTGTTCATATCAAGGTGGTAGTTCGACAACGATTAGGCTATATGTAATGATAGAGCGTTATACTCTAATCAATCACAAAAATAGTTACTTTATTAGTAATAACCAATTAAAATTTAGAATTATGAGAGTAAAAGTAAAAATTGTGGTGTTTGAACACCCAGCACCTCAAACTTTTGGCAAATTTTGTGGATATTGTCCTGCTACGAAATATTTTTGTAGTGGCACCGATGTAACTGATATATCAAATAGAATAACGGATATTCTTATGATAGTACTACAACAGCGAAAAAAATTCCCAAATTATTTGAAAAAAAGAGGGTGGAAAATCACTGAAAATTCAATAGAAAGTCCTATTTTTACAGACAAGGAATTAGTACAACTTACGGAAAGTTCTTATGTTCTAAAAATAAATAACCCGATAATTGTAGAATTAGATGTCAAAATCCCACAGCCCCAAGAATTATTCTGATTATGAAAAAGTGGAAATAAGTCATGTTATTTTCTTTATAATGAAGCATGGTTATTCACATTGTCGTTTAAGAGATAAAGATTATATTTTATCTAAAGAAGACTTTGTTGTAATCTCTAAAGAAGAAACAGCAACTTATAAACAAGTGAAAGAACTTCTTGAAGACCTTAAATTAGATATTGATGATTTTAATATGACTTTGGAATCTTCCGATGTTAAAAAGGAATGTAAGGAGTTTATCGAAAGTTTAGAAGACGGCAAAAAACACAGTTTGTAATTTTCAAAACTATTTGTTATATTTACATATACCACTATACTATATTTAGTATTGTGATATATGTTAGTGTAATTAAGTATGTATATCCCATATTTGAATACTTCTCGTAGCTGAAATAAGTTTTCAAATTTTCATATTCATTGAAGAACAATTCAACTTTATCACTTTCATGCCCGGACAACCTTCGGTGAAGTCGATCTCTATAGTAAAAGTATTGTGCTATCTTGTGCGGTTTGCGAAGAGAATATTTACTTTGGCTGCAAAGATAGAGTATAGAATACTTATACTGATCATAAAACTCCACTACCTGCCACTGATTATATGGATGAATAATTGACAGCGTTCGGGTCTTATTCGTCTTGTGAGCGATATTAAATTGATATGGGTAGAATAGGGCACTATTCTTGTGTTTCAAATCACTTATTGGCTTACCATGCTCATAACAGCCAAAAAGTAACGCAGCAAAAGCAGATGAATCTTCTTCATCAGTTCGTTTTGTTTGTTTCAATTGTGTCTCTTTCTTTCCAACTTTACCAACCCATAGGTATTTTGCAAGAAATCTGTATAGATACTTATTTGAGAAAATAATCGGACACTCGTAGGGTAGAACGTCTGAAAAGAGTACTCTCTCTTTACTATAATTTAGTTTTACCTTTTTTCTACGCTTCATACCCACGATGATTTAATTGTTCGAAGTCTCTGCTTCTTTACTTTGTAACGCTTGTGAGGATAATCAAAACCCTTTGTAAAAGATAGTAATGCGAGCTTCCTTTTTAGACTTTCCTCTATTGCAGTTCTATGTGCAATTGCAATAGATTTCTTTGAAGAAAGATTTAACCTACCTATATTGCGCTTCAATTGTCCATCTAAATATGATAGATTTTTTTTATTATCCAATAGCTGATTGGAATAAAAAATACCAACTTTAACTCCTTTCTTTGCGTTGTACAGATTTATGTTGCAGGTCAATACATGAAGCGCATCAAACAGATAGTGTGCTGCAACATCAAAACCTGCGATATCAATCATATTATAAAAAGTTGTAAACGACTTATCTATTCTGCTTGTAATACGATCTAATTTGTCTTGAGAGAGCGAGAATAGTAGATTATCTTCTTTATCAATATGAATATTATATCCTAATAGATTAAAATCTAAATCTACAGCATTAGTCGAATCATAAATGTAGCATTTCCCTGAACCATCTGATGGCGTATGTATATCTAATCCCATTTGGGAATAAATATTTTCAAGTTTATCAATGTACCAATCTATTGGTTTATGGTATTCATCTCTGATATCAGGATGAATAACAAGCACCATATCGTCCACATACCTACCAAGAAATAATATACCGGGCAATGTATACTTAATTATCTCATCTATCTTGGACAAATAGAATTCAGATAGTAGCGAACTTATAGCACAACCTCGTGGAATACCAGTTTGTGGAGTCGGTACAAGTGGACGCAGATTCTTGGCTTCAAACTCTTTTCGGATGAGTCCGCGCAAAAGGGATTTACTCTTTACATCAAGCAGATTGTTGCTCTCCAGATACTCAAACAACTTATTATGCGGTATCGATTCGAAACAGTCACGGACATCTGTTCGGATAATATAGTACTTGCTTTTATCTTCCCTCAATAACATCTTTAATTGAGAAAGGATTTCATGGCGACTTGACATGGAGATTTTAAACAGTTTCTTTACATTTCTGCAAAGGACTTGCATTGCGAAAAACTCTTCAGCTGTAGCTCCAATAGAATAAAGTGGCTTCTGCGGATTTCTTGACGTATCTGGAGTAAGGTTGAACTGAAAACTGCTTGATAAAATTCTTGAAGACACTTTGCTAAGATGCTCTTGCAATAAAATTTTCTGTTGCTGAGCATTATTCTTCATCCATTGCTTTAATTGGTCAATCTTACTAGTTTCTTCCTCTGTACGCTCTGCCTTTTTCTTTTTCAATATCTTATTTAGTTCCGCTCTCATTTCACGATACTCTTGAGCAGCAGCCAAATACTCAGGTGAAAGATACCTTTTTTGTATCTTTCCCTTCCTATTCACCGCATTGAATGCATCATGTAGCGAATCGTAGTTATATGAGAAACTATATTGAGACATCTCTTTGAGTTTATCTATTTTATATGTTCCGAAGAATGCACTATTTCAGTTTGCAAAGATATAAAATTATCTGCTATATAAAGAGAAAAGGAGAGGAAAAATCCCCTCCTTAATTCAAAACCAAGTATCAGACATTCAAATCCTTCATTGCCAATCCATAGTTCTCTTGTCCGAACAGGTCTTGATGGATAAGTTTCAAGCCAAGTGTCTGATAATACTTGTAGTCATCACCTTCTGTGCAGAGGTGTTTGTAACCGTAGCGTGGCATGTACTCCTTGAAGAAACGAGCCAAGTCTTTCAGACTTTCGGCTTGGTTCTTCTTGAAGTTACTGCGCACGATGATGATGCTCCAGTCAGGGAAGTTGCCTCTTCCTTCGCTATACTCCCAAAAGCGGATGTAGCAGTCTAAATCACGCTCACGGATGTCCACACAAAAGCCATTGGCATTTTGCATCACGCTACAACTGTTTCTGTAGCCAAATTTCTCACACAAGTAGAGATTGAAATCAAGAATCAAATCGTTTTGTAACATAATTGATTGAATTTAAAAAGTTAATAAATAGTGAATTATAAATGAAAGCCTCGCTTGCGCTTAGCCTTTTTCTTTTTCATCAGGCGATTGAACTCGGCTTCTTCTGCGGCAGTAGCATCGTAGGATGAACTGCCGTTCAACAGGCCAAGACCGATACTTGAACCATTATCGGAATGGGAAACGCTTTGCTGTACGCCTTCATCTTTATGTGTGAATCCTTGTTTGGGGTATTCAAATGAAGATGCACAAGCATTCTGTTCCAATCGGTTGTCGATGTTCAAATAGCTGAACTCACGGCTGACTTTTGAGCCGGAGAAAGAAAAGCCGTTGTACTCAAATTTGACACCCTGTATTTCCCGTGTAGTCCGGCTGACCTTGAATTTCATATCAATGTCACGGTCGGCAAGAGCTTCTTTCAGTTCATTCCAACTTTGAGCTTTGGGCAGTTCTTCTTTCAGTGCTTTGTATATTTCATGTTTTGCCCGGTCGTATGGGCGCAAGCGTTCCTCCTTGATATGGTCTTTGCCGTTGGCAAAGTGCAAGCGGTATTTTGCCGTCAGCATCTTACACACCTTTTCATTTCTGCGGAAGTCGTTCTTGTCGCTAATCGTCTTACCGTCATTGTCTACCCGATTGAAAACGATGTGACAATGCGGATGCTCACGGTCAATATGCCGGGCGATGATGTACTGTGTGTTTTCGATGCCCATCAGTTTCATGTAGTCGTGGGCGATTTGCAACATCAACACATCATCTGACTTCAAGCGTTCGCTATCTTCAGGGGAGAAGTTGAGTGAGGTGTGTCCGACAATATTCTTTACCTTGTCGTTGAGCAATGCCTGTAATTCAAATTGCTCCGCCATCTGTTCGGGTGAGCCGTCCACTCCGACAGCTTCCAGCAATTTGGATTTTTCCTCTTTCAGAACATAGCGGACACAGCCACCGAACGATGTCCCTTTGGTCTGCTTACCTATCATCTTTCAGTTGTTTTATAAGTTGGTTAATACGCTGCGCCATCTCCTCGCATCTTTTGGCAACGGCAAAGAAACCGTAGGTATTTGCCTGCTTCGCCAACTGGTTGAGGTTGGTGCTTTCACCTATCAACTGACGGATGATGTGGATATGCTCTTTCGTGATTCGCTCACGTACCGTCCCATTCTCGATGAGCGAACGGATGACTGCGCTTTGGGTCTGCTTGCTCCGTCTGCAAAGCGCACCGAGCCATGCGAATTGGTCGTATGACAGACGGAGTGTTATCGTATGTTTCTTTTCCATTTTGAATTGCTTTTAGTGAATAATTTGTGACCATCGGGAGCCGCCTCCTCAGACTTTTTGAGGAGCAAGTGGTCGGGAAATGTAATACACCGACATTAACTTGCTACAGTAAAAAAGTCTCAAATCCTCTCCCTTTGCTCAAAGTTTGAAACCTCGTTTCTTAGGCGGTGAAACCTTCGATTGAGAGATGCCTCGTTGTACGTTGATGAGCTTCAAATCGAATGTCTCTATCAGTGTTTTCAAGTTCGGATTCCTCTTAATCATCTGCTGGAGTATGGCTTCATCGGGGCGTACTTTCAACAGATAATCGGCAATGTCGTATCCCTCTTTCCGTTCGCTTTCGGTTGCTTTGGCTTCCAGATAATCGAACAGTTGCACGTCAATTCCATAGCTTTTCATCAACCCGATTTTGCTTTGCCAATAGTCGGTCGCTCCCAAATCGGGAAACAACACAACGCTTCTTCCTGCAAGAACGGACAGGCTGTTGGCGTTGAAACAACCGTTCTTTCCTCCTGATGCAATCCATAGGAATTGGGGTAGGTGGTAGGATGCAATGAGAGCGGTTTTCTCGCTCTCGACCAATGCAACAGGACGGCTTTTATCTTCTGAGAGCAGATGCTCACCGAAGAAACATTGCTTCAGATTATAGTTATCCTTGTGCAGTACGGAATGTACCCATGTGACATGATTGTACGGTTCTTTTATCCGTTTGCCTGTTGTTGGATTGTAAAGCATTATCTTACCAGTGCGGACTCTGTTATGATAATCTATTTGCCAAAATACGGTTGCACCGTCCCAATGCTTGGAAGTGCCAACTTTGTATTTCGCCATCAGCTTCAATGTTTCCGCTTCTCCGAATTGAGCCGATAAGAATTGAAACAGTTTGTTGCCGGGATAGCGTTGCAGTGACTGATTGACTATATCCAAATCAATGTAGGAAGTGGCTTTGGGCTCGACTTTTTTAATAAATGTATAGCTTCGAAAATTATCTTCAGATAACTTTTCTTTCTCAGACGGATTCCGTTCAAAGTAATCACGGGGCGTAAAGTGATACCCACATTTTTGTTCGTGGTCACAACGCCCGACGTAACCAGGGAACTGGATTCGTTTCTCCGTATCAATGTACTTGGAGAAACATCTTTTGCGGTGACAGTTCGGGCAAGTATGCCGGGTGCTGACACCTTTGTAGGGTTCTAATATGAATCTATGTGTACTCATTGTTTGTTTCTTTTTAGGTGTGTCACTTTTGTCGTTATTGTCGTTTTCGGTTGGAAAGTGTCAAAACCGACAAAAATGTCACGGGTTAATCTTTGAATATTTTCCATGCTTCTCTTTGCGGAACAATGTTCCGATGTTGTCATTGAGAAAGCGTTGAAATGTCCGCTCCTTCATTCCGTTTTGCTCGGCTACCTGTATAGCTTGGGCAGTGGTAAAGGAAGGAGGCAGCAGATTGACTATCGCCTGTTGCTGACTGTTAAGGGCATTCTCATTCAGGATATTCTGTACGCTCAATGCGGACTCTTTGAAATACTCCGTCAGTTTAATGGCTCTCTCCACGGTCAGCAGGTCGATACACGTCTTGTCGCACTCTCCGCAAGTCCATCGTGCCAGTTGGATAATCAGGCAGAAGCGGATGATGTATATCTCCAGCTTGCAATAGATACTTACGATGGTGTCGTTTGTTTCCCGGTCGCACAATTCAGAGAAATGATGCTGCCACTCGTAAAGCCGTTTCTTTGCATCCTCTGAGAAAAGAAGAATTTGCGGTTCAATCTCTCCATGTTCATTGTGGCTACATTCCGATTGCATCAGTTTGTCAATGATGGCATTCCATTCTTGCTCTATATCTTCTGGTAGTTCTTTGTCATTCCACCGTGCTTTTTGTTGCAGATTAGGCATCACAAACAGGATGCGGTCAATAAATCCGTTGCTGGAGCGTTCACCTTTAGCCAACTCGTTCAGGATTTTCTTTTGGATAGTACCAATGACCGATATATACGGACGCTTGATGAAGATGGAACTCTTGGCATTCTTGCGGTCGGACATGGTAGTCTTGGCACTGAACACTGAGAGCCAAAATTGTTCTTCCGAACCGTTGTTATAGCGGTTGAAGTTCTTGAACCAAGCGGACAATTCATCAGCCCACAAGCATAGTCCACGTTTATTCTGTGCATGAATGAGGCTCAAACCTTCGGGCGTTACATCCGAAACCAAGAAGCGTTTGCGGATAGGCTCTTGTAGAAATTGCTCTCCACCGCTTTCCTCACGTTCCTTGCGGCTCATGCTCATCAGTTCATCGTACTTAGTAAGAGCCTTTTCAAATTCCTGATTCTGTCGGTAGTCATAATCAAGAAACGGCTTCATCGCAAAACTGAGCGGATGGCTTTTGTTAGCTCCCGGTCTTCCAATCAATGCCATATACAGGATGGGGCTTTCCGTCCAGCCTTGCTTGATTTGGGCAAGGTGCGTATTGCCTATGCCGACTGCTATTGCCGTAAGGATGGCTGCGGCAATGTAGTCGGTAGGGTAGTTATGGCATTCGTGTACCTCATGGATGATGCGTTGGATTTTTGTCGGGAATATGCTGACGGGGAATGCCGTACCAGACAACCTTGTGCTTAAATCAATCGCTTCATCAATGATGGATGCCGGATTAATAGAATATGTATCCATAACCCAATCCATTAAAATTGTACCGATGATTTGGGCTTGTGGCGGACACCGCTTTGCATATTGGCAAGCATCTCCTCGTATGTCTGCTCGGCAGTTTTTCTCCGTCCGTTCTCAATCCAAGCAAGAAGCTCGTCTTCATAGAAATAGAGTTTCTTGCCTTTCTTGTAAGCCGGAAGCAGCCCTTTGCGTACCAATGTATATATGGTAGGCTTGGCTTTTCGGATGATGCGGCAAGCATCATCAATTTCCACCAATACATGTTTGTCAGATGGCTGTGGCTGGAGTTCCGCTACCATCTTTTTCAACTCGATGACCTGTTCGGTCAGATAACCTACCGCTTCGGGCAGCTTATCAAATGTTACTGTTTCTTTTTGCATACGCCAATCGTTTTTAATTGTTCGACGGCAAAGGAAACAGGTGTTTCAATGGTGGAATCATTCACCAAAATATAACTGATGAATAACTTTTTGATGGTAATAAGTGATGATTACGAGTAATTTAAGTACCTTTGTGTCATGGAATACTAGTGGTTATTGAAGATATAAATTACTTTGATTAAATATATTAGAAGAGTAGATGCTGAGGACTTTGTAAAAACTGACATATAATGAAGAAAGTGGGTGATAATTATAATTTTCTAGATGCTTATCTGAAGATGATGGTGGCAAAAGAATATCATCGAACAATTGAGGAAATTGTCTACGATCTTAAGAAGGAACTTGTGCCAGTAAATGAGGAATCCTTCTTGATTCACGCTATGCGACTGATTATTGAACTGGATGCTAAAAAGGATTCGCCTCTATATATACATCTGCAATCACCTATGAGGCAGACCCTTTACCTAATAGATGTGTATTACTCAATTGATATGCGGGAAGCATCTGTTGATATGGATGGTGAACGTTGGGAGAGAATTGCCATTTTGCTAGATGAAATAGAAATGACTTATTTTGTTAATGTCGGCTTCCCAAATGATGGAGATTTGTACCATGATGAGCGCGATGAAAAGATAGAAGTATCATTACCAACATTCATGGGCTATTTTAGTAATGCAGTGTTAAGTTATGAGGAACAGACGTTAGATAGAATTGTCAGATATCTCAAGCCATATGACGAATATGTCAAATCACGTTGCGGTTTTGGACTAGATGAGGCAGTGAAATTTATTCTGCATGTGAGAGAATTGAATAATGGTAAATTAAATAGTATTTGCCAACCGTTTGCTGATAACTTACGTTTTTACAGTGCTCATCCAGAGGAGTGGTGCAAATTGACTCAAAAGTTTAAGGAAAGAGGATTGGATGACCCACGTGATTGGTGGTATCAACCTGAATTAAGGGGTATGCTGGATAGTTTAACTACAAATCCAGGAGAAGTTGCAGTCCATGAATCAAAGGAATTGATGAATGTAGATATAGCTGCTGAAAGCTTGTGCCAGATCCTGAAGTTCTTTTCTTATGACAAGGATTCACAGAAAGGTAAGACTATTTATTATGCCGGCAAACATCACTCGGAATCAAATCCACTTATTTCTGTGAGTGGAAAATATGTTTGTCCTTGTAGTAAGTTTTTGTTTGAGGGGTTGTTCTTCAGACTGGATGATATGCTAATTAAAGATGGATCTACGAAAAAATATAAGCAGAACAAGGATTTTGCCTTTGAAAAGAAGGTTGCAGAAGTGTTTCGAACTTTCTTCCCAGAAAAGGCAAAGATTTTTGCCAACTATAGCCTTGATGGTATTGCTGAGAATGATTTGTTGATTATCATCGGAAACACGTGCGTTATAGTAGAGATAAAGGATTGTAAATTTCGTGAACCATTTCGAGACCCATTAAAGGCATATGATAGGATAAAAAGAGATTATCAGAATGCTATCCAGTTAGGCTATGACCAATGTAGACGTGTTGAAAAAGTGCTCTTGGATGGTAAGGATGTTGATATTCTTGATGCAGATGACAAGAAAAAGGTGCTATATCATTTGAAAAATGGAAATATCGGTGAGATATGGTCTATTGTTGTTACGGATTTTAAGTATGGAACAATTCAAACCAATCTTGGGAACTTGCTGGAGAAAGATGAAGAAGCCTTATATCCTTGGTCGGTTTGTATTGATGATTTGGAGGCGTTTTTCTTATTGATGAAGAAGATACTTAAGGGTATTGCACCATCACGTTTCTTGGAGTTTCTTGATTACAGGGAAAGGTTACAAGAGCATATTGTGTGTGGTGATGAATTGGAAATTTGTGGTTGGTATTTGAATGATCGTGAACAATTCAAGGAATATGCGGATAAAGACACGATGATTAGTACGGATTGCAATATGGGAGCTATCTTTGATGCTTACTATCATATTGGACTTGGCTTTAAAAACGAATTGGATTTGGAGTATAAAAAGTATTATAAGATGCCAAACTATCCACGAAGTTTTGAATTGAATGAATTAAATGGCGATATCATTGAAAGGTGGGAGTAAAATTGCGAGAGTTCGGTGAAATACATAAAGGTTATTTTTTAGAGCTTATAGATGATATATTGTTCTATTTGGGGCATAAGATAAAGTCTGAGCCAGAGACTCTCAAACAATGGACCACGGGGATTCAATGGATAATGCCTAATAGTATTGCTGCTATGCAATTTTTCTATCAAGTTTAATCTTGTATTTAGATTCCGTATGTGACATTTTGCGTTCGATGGTAGATATTTCCGAATCACGGAGGGTATGAGCAAATACCCTCTTTATAAATGTGGCAGTCTGTAAACGTGGCTTGCCGAAAGCCTTACCAATATTCCATCCAAAGTGCATGATGTCAATGGTCTTTAACTGAGAATCAACCTTTATTGGTTCGATTTTAGGCAACGAGTCTGACAAGTAATATTCTGTCACATATCCACACAAGCGATTAAGTGTAGCTTCATCAAGATAGAGAACTAAGGTTTGTTTTGTGTAAGCAATGACCTTATCAAGTTTTTCTTGCGATGCTCGTTCTTTTTCAGCCATAGCGGTAGCATGGTATATCTCGTATTCTGTTGGCTGGCTGGATTCTTCTATGGGAGTATTATTGATAATAGAAGGGGTGGCTTCATTCTTTGGAAGCTCTGTACTGTTTTCATTGGATTCTGAAAGCGAGAGAGTAGAAACTTCTTCTGTGGTGTCAGATGTAGTTTCGATTTCTGGTTCAGATTCGGAAACGATAGGTTCTGTATCTATGGTGCTTTCAATAAGTTCCTGATGCACTATTGAGGGTTCAACTGCCACTGCCTTATTGCGGTAACACTCAAATCTCATAAAGCATCTTTCTATTGTTGGGGAAAGGAGTTGTCTGAATGCAATTTGCAGATTGAGATAGATTGCTCCAATGACAATAGAGCATACTACAAGAATAAGGTAGCTGCTGAACTCGTCCCAACCATAGTGAAGTACGGTCTGACGGGCTAAAACACCAATGATTGCGATTGTACCAAAAACAATCAGATGCAATGTTATATGTTCTATCTTTCTCTGTTCCATAGTGAGATGTATTAATCGTTTGTGTGCAAATATATAGGATTAATTTTTGAGAAAATCCATAGTTTTGCTTGTTAATGGGCTTTTGACGATATATTTCATCACTTTTCACCACGTTACACTCCTAATAATAAGCGTATTGCAAATTTCTTGTTTTTGAATGAAAATAGTTGGGTAAATAGACTTGTGTATCTTAAAAACAGAAATTATCTGCATCATTTGGGGTGAAACAATGCAGATAATCAATAGGGTATAGAGATATAGCTTATTAGCAATACAATGTATGGTTTGTACCCTTGTTGAGATATAAAAGGATGTTGTAATCTTGATTACGAGCGACTTTGTTTATTAGCCATTCTCTGAATACTATGGAATGTCCGGTGTCTATTTGATAAGATAAGGCTACAACCATATCGAGATTATACACATCGGCGTTGTTCCCATTCTCCAATTTGATGTACTTACAAACTTCGTGGCTCTTCAAAATATTGGTTTTCAAGATTCTCTTGATTGCTGTATGGATAGCTCCAGCCGTTGTATAAAACAAGTCTGCAAGTTCCCAAGTGGTCATCCATACTTCGCCATCAGAAATATGGATACCTTGCCCTTTGTTGGTTATGATTCCTCGTTTCATAGTTACAATTTACTTGAGTGATATTTTATTGGCTGTTTCTCGCTTCTTGGAATTGACCAAATCGGCATATATTTGAGTTGTGGACACGTTCTTATGCGTTAGCATCTTTGATACTGTGTAAATATCTGTACCTAAGGATATTTGTATGACCGCATACGAATGTCTGAATCCGTGGAAGGTTATCGGTTTCGTTATTCCTGCCTTTTTGAGCCAGCTTTTCAGTGGGTAATTAATCATACTTCGCTTCAAATCCTTGAAAACCTTGCCTGTTCCGGGTGTGCCGCATAGTTCGTAGGCTTCGTAACTGATGGGGAGTGTCGCTTCCGTCTGGGTTTTCTGTGTCCTGATACGCAAGCAATAGCCTTGGTCGGGAGCGATGGTAAAGTCTTCCCATTGCAGGTTGAGAATATCACTGATGCGTAAACCTGTCAGACAAGCGAATAGAGAAGCGGATTTCAGAACGGGGATGTCACAAGGAGTGGCTGCGAGTTGCTTCACTTCATCCAATGTCAGATACTCTTTCTTTACATCTTGTGGTTCAATCTTTTCAAGATAATCGTTGATGTTCTCACGAAACCATTTGTCCCGATAGGCAATCTTCAGCAATCCTCTGAAAGTAGAGTAGTAGCCGGATGCCGAATTGAGGGATATGGGGCGGTTGCTGTGTTTGAGTTGTTTGGCGTTCAACAGGTACTCACGGAACTTCTTGCATAAATCCACATTCACATCGCCAAAGGTACATTGCCCTTTAACGAAGTTGTAGAAATGCTGATAGACAAATTGCCATTTCTGGTCTTTATTCCGGCACATCTTCTTGAAGTAGGTAAGAAAGTCGGCTTTCTGTTTGGTCTTATCCAAGAAGCCAAACTCTTCATTGATGAGCGATTGCACTCTGATACAGCGGATAGCCTCTGCCTTGTTCAACATATCGTTGTTGAACTCACGCTCCATTTCGTTTTTCGGATGGGCATAGATGTAGATGCCGAGGTATTCCCTGCGGCTCATCTGCATCGTTTCGGGGTTGCGGACTGCCGGATAATAATCCAGATACAAGGAGATGCGATTATTCCGAATCGCTCTCTGACGAACTGTTACTTTTGTACATGTGTGTGACATACTGTTTAATATTTAGAGTTTTACATTTGTTTGGTGCAAAGGAATACGGTGATTCAATGGTGGGTACATTCACCGATAAATAACTTATTCAATCTTTGGGGCTGCAAGTAGTTTATCCAATTCAGACTTGGAGATAAGTGTGTATTTACCTTTCTTGCCCTTTGGGATATTATGATATTTTGCATAGTGATAGAGTTGGTCACGAGTGAGGTTGAACTTCTCCATTGCTTCGGCTACCGTATAATATTGCGGTTCTTCGGGTGCTGCAATGCCCTTCGCTATATCCACATGCTTCTTGGAATAGTACACCATGATTCCCTCTTTCTTCTTCGGAATGGCATTCTTAGAAGCGAAACAGTAGATGGCGGATAAGGTCATACCGAATTTCTCCTGCATATTCTGAGTACTATACCATTCGGTAATGTTTGGATTCGGGGCTTTCTTGGTAAAGTAAGCGTCTATATGTTTCTTGCTCCAGTAAGTTTTGCCACGATTGAAAGTCCGAGGGATATTGTTCTTCTTGGCTACTAAGAATATCCATGACTCGTTTACATGGTATTTCTCTTTCACTTCTGTTGTGGTATAGAAGTCGGTGATAGGAGCTTTCTCTTTTGTTGGTGTATGGAATTCTGTTGGATTATTGAATAACACATCAATATCCTCTTTCTTCAAAAAATATTTGAAGCCCAAGCGAATGACTTTTAATTCTCCTCGTTTAATGTAGCCGTAAACGGTTGGTCGGGTTACTCCGAGATAGATTGCTGTTTCGGTGATTGTAAGAAAAGGCTTGTCTTTGATTCTTTCAATAGGTTTTTCTTCAATCTTCTTTTCTACGACTTGATTGTTTGCTTTGATGGCTTCATCACGCTTCCTCTTTTTATAGAGTGCGTTGGCGCATTGCTTGGAACAACACGCAGTAGTTGTTTTCTGGGCGATAAACTCTTTACCGCACCAAGCGCAAATTCGTTTAATTTTCAAGTTGCTGCTCATTTTAATTCATCTTTATTTCTCCGTTATTTCTGTAAATTCCCGTAAAACCGTGTAAAATGGCGTATAGTTTCTCTACTACCTTTCCACTCGATTTTCAGACTTTAACAAGCGAGCAACAAATGCGGTACGAAAATGAGCTGAAAAAACCCTATAAACGATAACCATCGCTTATAAGGCTAAAAAGAAAGGCGCTCAAAATGAACGCCTTAATAATCGTTGATGATATATGCTAATCGTTGGTAATCACCACTTATTTGCCGATGCAGAAGTGCTGAAATATATTCTGTAATATCATATCATTCGTTACTTCTCCTGCAATATCACTCAAATGGAAAATACATTCCCGAATATCTTGTGATACGAAATCCCCAGAAATATTATTTGCCAAACCTTTCTGTACTCGGTGGATAGATTCCAATGCATTGTTTAACGCTTCATAATGGCGAACATTGGTAACTATAACATCATTTTGAGTAACAGTAGGAAGATGAGCAGATGTTATCAACATTTGTTGAAGTTCTTCAATATGTTCTCTATTTTTTGCGGATAGGATGATTGATTTTACATTGTCAGGAAAATCATTAGGAATACTATTTTGTATATTATCCACCAAATCGGCTTTGTTGTAAACGAGGATAAGCTGCTTTCTTTCACAACGAGGAAGAAGTTGACCGGCTAATTGGGTAATTTGAGTTTGGGCATCCGTAGCGTCAATTATCCAAAGAACGATTTCTGCTTGATCTAATTTTTGGAAAGTACGTTCAATACCGATACTTTCAATCGTATCGCTGGTTTCACGGATACCTGCCGTATCAATAAATCTGAAAGTGATTCCACCTATATTAACAGTATCTTCGATGATATCTCGTGTAGTACCATGAATATCACTGACAATGGCTTTCTCTTCATTAAGCAAAACATTGAGTAACGTAGATTTTCCTGCATTCGTTTCACCAACGATAGCTACAGGAACACCGTTTTTAATGGCATTACCTACACTGAATGAATTTACCAAACGAGCTATGACTTTTTCAATGTTATTCGCTAGTTGGCAAAGCTCGGAACGGTCGGCAAATTCCAGCTCCTCATGATCACTAAAGTCTAATTCCAATTCGATAAGTGAGGTAAAATGAAGCAATTGATCGCGTAAAGCAGTAAGTTCTTTACTGAAACCGCCCCGCATTTGGCTCATGGCAAGACGATGGGTCGCTGCAGAAGATGAGGCGATTAGATCGGCAACTGCCTCAGCCTGACTTAAGTCCATTTTCCCATTTAGGAACGCACGTTGAGTATACTCACCCGGGGCGGCCATACGACAACCGCTCTTGATAAGTAGTTGTAATACTTTTTGAAGAATATAGGCCGAACCATGGCAAGTGATTTCTGTGCTATTTTCACCGGTATAGGAGTGAGGTGCGCGAAATAAACTGACAAGTACTTCATCTATAATTTCAAGACCGTCATAAATGCGCCCAAAAGTAAGTGTATAGGGTTTGCCGTTCTCTAATTTTTTATTGGTAGCGGCGGGGATAAAAATGCGAGATGTGATCTCAATAGCTTCCGGTCCGGAAACACGAATACATCCAATAGCCCCTCCTTGGGCGGTCGCTATGGCGCAAATAGTATCTTGGTTCATTATTTCCAGTTTATTTTATTTGGCAAAGATAGTGGTTTCTCTTAATTTAATGTTTAATGCTATTAAAAATACTTCAAAAAGGACGTATTACATTGAGAAGGATTATTTGAAGGAAATACGTAATGGTAGAGTAGAAGAACTTAGCACCAGATGAATCAGAAATCGCAGTATTACAAATAGATGTCTTGCTGTAAAAAATGTGAGTAGCTATGGGTAAAGAATAACGAGAAAATGTAAATATAATCTTTATGCTTCCCTCTGATTTAGTATTGGCTAATCTGAAACCATCCCCAACAAATAGTATACAAATAATAGCCCTCCATAGCTATGCCTGCTGCTACTGTGACAAGACGCCCACGCATGCAAAACAACAGCAGGCATATCATGCAGGATGTAATAAATATAACAAAGCCTTATTCATTGTACTATCTGATAGAAATGATTAAAACTTTGTTATAAGATACTTAAATACGTTCGAGTACTTTAAGAATAAGCTGGTCTATTGTATTCTTATATCCGGTATTGGCTTCTTTAATTAAGCGGTTGGCAATTACCATGCAAACGGTCATAGCTTTATGCCCCATTAAACGGCTTAAACCGGCTAATGCTGAACTTTCCATTTCAAAATTAGTAATCCTATAATCGTTGTATTCGAATTTCTCAATTTTATCATTTTGATGTGGGTCTGCCAGAGGGACACGCAGTTCCCGCCCTTGCGGGCCGAAGAATCCTCCGGCGGCAATAGTGACGCCTCGTACCATATCATCTTCGGCTATACGATCTATCAATTCTGTATCTGCATCAATTACGTAAGGAGCAGGAGCACACATATTTCCCGACCATCCCATGTGATTAAGGAAAGCACGTTCGAAAGGCAAATCACAAACAGTATTACGTCCGGCATAGAAGTTCAGTAAGCCGTCGAAACCGATGGATTTGGCAGAGCAGACAAAAGTTCCTACGGGAGTGTAAGGCTGCAGACCGCCGCACGTACCGATACGAACCAATTCCAATTGGCGTAGCTGAGGCTTTTCCTCTCTCGTCTGAAAGTCGATGTTGGCAAGGGCATCCAACTCATTCATAACAATATCAATGTTATCACAACCGATACCGGTAGAAACAACAGTGATACGTTTACCTTTGTAAGTACCTGTAATCGTCTTAAATTCGCGGCTTTCTACTTCACATTCTTTAGTCTCAAAATGGGAAGCGACCAATGCTACCCGGCCGGGGTCGCCTACGAGGATTACTTTATCTGCCAGCCATTCAGGCTTTACGTGTAAATGAAAAACGGAACCGTCTTCATTGATAATAAGTTCGGAAGATGCAAAATACTTTTTCATGTTACGGGGTATTATAAGTTCGTTTATAAAGAGAAAACGCCGGTAACCGATTTCTGTTCACCGATTCCGACGTTTATATCGGCTGCTTTACCGGGTTATTTGCTCAATGGCTGGTTGGATGTACCGGTTGTCGGCTTGGCAATGTTCTCGCGCATTGAAGTGTCGGCCTCAATGTTTTTCATCCGGTAATAATCCATTATACCCAGATTACCGCTACGGAATGCTTCTGCCATAGCCTTAGGTACTTCAGCCTCGGCTTCGATAACTTTAGCACGCGCCTCTTGTGCTTTTGCTTTCATTTCCTGTTCACTGGCAACGGCCATAGCACGACGCTCTTCAGCTTTTGCTTGAGCGATATTTTTGTCCGCATTAGCCTGGTCTATCTGTAAGGCAGCACCGATATTCTTACCTATATCGATGTCGGCAATATCAATAGACAGGATTTCAAAAGCCGTACCGGCATCCAATCCTTTACGAAGCACTAACTTGGAAATGGAATCGGGATTTTCCAAAACCGATTTATGGTTTTCAGAAGAACCGATGGATGATACGATACCTTCGCCTACACGAGCAAGAATAGTATCTTCTCCGGCACCACCTACCAGCTGACGGATGTTGGCACGTACTGTTACGCGGGCTTTGGCAATCAGCTGGATACCGTCTTTTGCCACAGCTGTAACAGGCGGGGTGTCAATAACCTTTGGATTTACCGACATTTGAACAGCTTCAAACACATCACGTCCGGCAAGGTCGATGGCAGTTGCCATTTGGAAAGGTAATTCGATGTTGGCCTTAGAAGCCGATACTAAGGCATGCACTACTTTCTCGACGTGTCCGCCGGCCAGATAGTGTGCTTCCAGTTCATCGCGGGTGATGTTACTCAAACCGGCTTTATGTGCTTCAATCAGGCCCGGCACAATGATATAAGGCGGTACATTACGAATACGCATCAGGAATAGTTGAACCAGTGATATGTTAACCCCTGAAACTTTGGCAGACAGCCATAGGAAGAATGGTACATAGTGGAAAAACAGTACCAGAAAAATGATACCGCCTATGATAATAAAGGCGGTGAGATACATCGTGCTTGGATCCATGATTTTAGTTATTAATGATTACTTATTAGTGATTTGTAATTTACGATTTGTTCTTCTCCACAAGTATTACTCCGTCTGTAATGCGATTTACTATAACGGGAGTTTTTTCATTCAGAAAACCGTCTGTGGATTTTACTTCTACGATGTCACCGTTTATCTCGGCATATCCGATGAGAGCAAGACGGGTAGTGGTAATACCGGTATCACCTATCTTTACCTTCTCTTCGGCACTACGGTCTACTTTTGAAGTGATGTTTTTTTTCAAAGCTATCTTATCCAGGGTTTGGGAACGCATGAACCACACTAATGAACCAACGCAGGTTATAGCGGATATGGCGAGTGTGATAAATCCTGCTGTTGTTCCTAAATTGGCAAAAGCGTAGTAATTGGCGTAAATGATACAACCGCCCGCTAAAAAGCCGGCAATGCTGATACCCGGTATTATGAATAGTTCTACGAGGAACAGTATAACTGCTGCAACGATTAAAACTGCGATGATGAATATGTCCATGGCTGTTCTATTTAATGATTTGCTTTTCTAACTTCCGTACTTGGATAGCAGCACGGTCTATTTCGGTTACCAACTGTTGCACTCGTTTTTCTAAATCAAGTATGGCCGGAGCCATTTTATTTTTTTCGTTTTGATTGACACGTGAATATTGAGTACGCATATTTTCCAGTTTACCCAGTTGCAGATTATAGCTTTCTTCCAGTTGCAGATATTTTTTAAATTGCGCTTTTGCCTGCGGAGAGCGGAAATCGGCAGCATAATGATAAGTATTTCGATCATCAATCACGAACTCGAATTCATGGCGTTTTTTTGTTTCCGGCTTTTCCTGCATTATTTCCCGCAGGCGTTTTCTTGCATCAGTTACCAAACTTTCATCTGTCCAAGTATCTCTAATGGAATGGAGCCGGGCAAGCTTTATAAGCTTGTTTTTATCCATGCTTTCGTAGTTGTATACTTGTTTGGATGAGGCAGGAATGAATACATATACACAGACTTTACCATCCGGCTGATAGCGGTCAGATGCAAACCAACCGAGATTGTTGAACTCATCTATAACGTACATATAATCGTTGTAAGGCGAGTTGAACGGCATGCCTACGTTCTCCGGAGTTAAGTAAGTGTCTGCATTCGTGTTGTAGCGTGTTACGAAAATATCGTATCCGCCCATTGATGAAGGACCGTCTGCTGCGTAATAGATCGTGATGCCGTCTGCCAATACGTATGGATAACTGGCATTCACGGACTCGTTGATACTGCCGGGGAGCATACTGCCTTTCCCCCATTCGTCCATCATTTTGTTGCGCGACAGGATATTGAGCGTACTATCTTTCTGTAACTCGCTATAATAAATCTTATTTCCCAGCTCCGTTTCGTATACGGTACCGCCTGTACCATTGGAATTCTCAAAGTAGGCATCGTACATAAACAATTTCCCGGATTCGGGACTGATTTTATATGCTTCGAGAAAATCTTTCTTATCTACAACAAAACTGTCGATGAAGCACACTTCTTCTACGCCTTTCAGCAGACGAAGATTTGCTTTACTCTTTTCCAGAAGTTTTTCGGCCTCGGTGGTAGAACGTTTCCTTTTTGCCAGTTCGGCAATATAATCTTCATAGGTGTTAACGGCGTCTTCAAATCGGTAAGTGGCATTATAAGCTTGTGCCAGAAAAAGCTGCCCGCTGGTAGCCCGGCGCTTTACGGCTGTTTCCAAATACTTTATGGCTTCTTCCGCTTCTCCCGTATTCAGACAACATACTCCATACCACAAATTGTAATTTCCGTTATTGGGCTGTGATTTCACAAATTTCTTAAAAGCGGGCTTTGCTTGTTCATATTGGCCTTTTTCATAGAGCGCTTTAGCCTGGGCAAGGGCTTGCGCTGAAGCATGTATTCCCCAAAAAACAAAAAGTAAAAGCAGTATATATTTATTCTTCATACTAAAAATCTTTTTAATGAGTTCAAAAATACAAATTAATCGGGAATAAAGCTGTTTTCCGTGATTCTATTATGTTAATTCTTCTTTAAATGATTCTTTTCAGTTACTTTTGCAGCCGACTTTTAACTGATTTTTATGGCACGGTTTACAGAGGAAGAAAAGACATTGCGACGTATTGAAAAACGGTTCAGTAAAGGTATGGTGGAATACGGACTGATTGA
Source organism: Bacteroides clarus (assembly GCF_015555825.1). Lineage (NCBI taxonomy): Bacteria > Pseudomonadati > Bacteroidota > Bacteroidia > Bacteroidales > Bacteroidaceae > Bacteroides > Bacteroides clarus. Next base: position 129,078 of record NZ_JADNLF010000006.1, read on the forward strand.
AGACGGCGACAGGATTCTCATCGGGCTTTCCGGTGGGAAAGATTCTTTGGCGTTGGTTGAACTGCTGGCTCGTCGCGCCCGGGTTTTTAAACCGAAGTTTTCGGTGGTTGCCGTGCACGTAGTCATGAAGAATATTCCTTATCAGAGCGATGCGGAGTATCTTAGAAATTTTGCAGAATCATGGGGCGTACCTTTTGTTTTGTATGAAACAGAGTTTGATGCGAGTACTGATACTCGTAAATCCCCTTGTTTTTTATGTTCTTGGAATCGGCGAAAGGCTTTATTTACTGTAGCTAAAGAGCAGGGATGCAACAAAATTGCATTGGGACATCATATGGATGATATTTTGGAGACTCTGCTGATGAATATTACTTATCAGGGGGCATTCAGTTCAATGCCACCGCGGTTGGTAATGAAGAAGTTCGATATGACGATTATACGGCCGATGTGTCTTGTACACGAAGCGGACTTGATAGAATTGGCGAGGATAAGGGATTATCGGAAACAAATGAAGAACTGTCCTTATGAATCGCAGTCGGGTCGAAGCACGATGAAAGGTATTTTACATCAGTTGGAAGAGATGAATCCTGAAGCCCGGTATAGTTTATGGGGGAGCATGAGTAATGTACAAGATGAATTGTTGCCGAAAAGAACAGAGATAGGATAGACCATTAATAAGTAATTTCTAAATATTCAATTATTATATGAAAGCTTTTTATACCATTTTACTTTTAATTGTATCTAATGTCTTTATGACATTTGCCTGGTACGGACATTTGAAACTGCAAGAAATGAAAGTTATCTCTAATTGGCCGCTTTATGCCGTTATCTTGTTTTCATGGATGATAGCGCTGGCAGAGTATGCTTTTCAAATTCCGGCAAATCGTATCGGTTTTATCGGTAACGGCGGTCCTTTCTCATTAATGCAGTTAAAGGTTATTCAGGAAGTGGTAACGCTTATTATCTTTACTATATTTACTACTGTGCTGTTTAAAGGAGAATCTTTGCATTGGAACCATTTTGCGGCATTCGTATGCCTGGTCTTGGCAGTATATTTCGTTTTCTATAAATAATAAATTAGCGGGTTTTACCCGCTAATTTATTATTTTCCTGTCATATACTTTTCCATTCCTTTCGTATAGAACATCTGGAATTCTCCGTTTTCATCAGTATATATAAAACATGCGTCAAGGTCGGGATGGGCGTCGGCAAAACGTTCGGCTTCCTCCAATCCCATCACCATGAAGGCGGTGGCGTAAGCATCTGCGCTCATACAATCGCGGGCCACTACGGTGGCCGACAGAATGTTATGCTGTACCGGATATCCTGTACGCGGGTCGATGGTATGGGCGTATTTCTTGCCGTCTTTATAATAATAGTTTCGATAGTTGCCTGAAGTCGCTATACCCACATCGGTGACCTGTAATACCGTTTGCAATTCCTGATTTACGGCAAGCGAATCATCTATCGGTTTGTTGATACCGATTCGCCATAAACTTTTTTTCGGGTTTTCTCCGCGAACTACTACTTCTCCGCCTATATCTACCATAAAATTCCTGATACCTTTCTTTTCCAACAGCTGTGCAACGACATCTACTGCATACCCTTTGGCTACAGCACTGCACGAAAGCATGATACGAGGGTCTTGTTTGATTACCTTTCCGTCGGCGGATAATGAAACTTTTGTGTAGCCTGTAATATCCAATAGGCTGTCTATCATGGTGGAGTCGGGAAATGCCCCTTTCTTGAATCCGAATCCCCAAGCATTGGCTAATGGGGCTACTGTGATGTCAAAAGCTCCTTCGGTCTCCTGGGATATTTCCATACTGCGGTGGAATACGTTGACAAAGAATGTGTCGGGAATAATATTTTCGTTCCGGTTGATACGAGTAATGGTAGCTGTGTCATTGAATGGCGACAGCGAACCGTCAAATCGTTTGAGCTCGGTTTCTATTTCTGCTTTTAAATCACCGTCGTACTGGTAAGTTATGTTGTAGACGGTTCCAAAAATCAGTCCGCTGGCAGTCTGATAAGGAGCCGTGCGATTGTGACGCGCAAGTATTCCGATAGTACCTAATACGAGTAAGGCAATCCATAAAAAGTTCCGTTGTACTTTCTTATCCATAATGTCTGATACTAAAATAAATGAATCAAATTTTTCTTTCTCCGGTTTGCAACTCTTAACTCAAGAATAAGTGCTCTATCAATATCTTTGTACCGATAATGATAAGGATAATACCTCCCCAAAGTTCTGCACGCAGCTTGCGGGCAATACCACATCCGAATCGGATACCGAACATCAGTCCGATAAATGATAAAGCAAAAGACACAAACCCTATGATGCCGATAGGCGGCAGAATGGCTGCAAAATTACGGACACCCAGAAATGCAAACGAAATGCCTACCGCCAAAGCGTCGATACTGGTGGCTACCGCTAATGTGGAGACTACTTTCAGACTGGTTGGGTCGAATTCATGCCTGCAGCCTTCATCTTTAAAAGATTCCATGACCATGCGTCCACCAAGAAAAGCTAAAATGGCAAAAGCTACCCAATGGTCTATACTTTCAATGAGATGGCTGAAAAAACTGGCTCCTATCCAGCCAAGCAATGGCATGAGCGCCTGAAAAAAGCCGAAAGCCAACGCCATTATCAGCATCGGACGCAGCTGAACACGTTTTAATATAATCCCACTGGCTATAGATACGGCGAAACAGTCCATCGCAAGCCCTATAGCAAGCAGCCAGATTTCTAATCCTGTCATTGTCTCAGAATGGTAGTTTATAAGTTATTGTATAGGTAACCCCGGTTGTGTTTCCGTTGTATTTGCCGTAGCCCGGTACATACCACGGATCTCCGTGCCCGGCAACGGAAGAACTCAGACGGAATTTAAATCGTAGGGCCCAACCCATATACAGGTCTTTCCATACGTGCGCCCGTATGCCGACGCAAAATTCAGCCCACTGCATCGAGCCTTTCATTCCTTTATAATTAAAAGGCAGGCTGTTTCCCCAAATGCCGTCTACTAAATTCGGATTACCCAAACTACCGCCGTATTCAGGATCGTTGACTGCTAACGCTTCTACATCATATTTAAAACTGGTTGCCGCATAGCGCAGACCGACGAGAATCATATGCCCGTGTTTCTTGTTATAAAGTGCGTTATAGTCCATGCCGATGCGGAAATAGGGAGCGCCGGTTTTATAATGTACTCCTTTGTCACTCCAAGTATCGGTATTGCCGTATCCTAATTCTACAATGGGGAAAAAACGGTTTTTAAGATTTACATCGACAGCCACTTCACTGCTGAAGAAGTCGCTTCCAAGCAGTTTGCTTCCGGGACCCCATAAATCTACGCTGACAGAAATACCATTGTATAGCGGATAGTACACTTCCTCTTTGGCTTCCTTTTTCTCCTTTTTGGGCGGGTTGTTTGCCAGTGGGGAAGAAAGGTTGCTGTTTTGCGCCTGCAAGGGAAGAGACAACAGTAAACAGAGTGCCAGACTAATAGAATAGCTTAAGATTTTCTGCTCCATAAATTCCGGCTTCTTTATTTGCAATGCGAATAGAATCAAGGCTGTGACGACTATAACGGACACCTGTTATGGCTTGTTTCATTTGATAACCGCAATCCATTGACAGGAAGTAAGGCGTATTGGTCTGGTGGACTACAAGTGTGTCTGTCAATGTTTCGCTGTAACGAAATACCAGTACAGTGGAGTCGGCGGTATATCTCAATGGCAATGATAGGTCGTGCACTTTCTTTTGGTTGTTGATGATAATGGAATCCGTACCAAAGGCAGTAACCGTCAACGAATCCAGTGTATCATTAGATACCACTTTGGTCTCAGGATCTAATGTATATAGGTAACATTGCATCATGGCTCGTGTCGCCATTGAGCAGTCTGCTTCTTCCGAACAGGATATTACTACGCTGAAAACAGGGAAAAGAATAGCCCCGAATATTATGAATTTGACTAATGCTTTCATGGTTAAATCATTTTCTCAATTTGGTACTTGTTGCGCTCCGGTGCATTGCGGGATATCAGTTCTCCGAGGAAACCGGCCACAAATAACTGCGTACCGATAATCATGGATGTTAGTGACAGGTAGAAGTAAGGGGAGTCTGTCACAAGGCGGTATGGCATACCCTGATTCATGTAATACAGCTTGCTGGCGCCGACTATAATGACAGCGACGAATCCGATAAAGAACATCAGCGAACCCAATATGCCGAAGAAGTGCATAGGTTTGATGCCGAACGTGGAAAGGAACCAAAGCGATATTAAGTCCAGATATCCGTTGAAGAAACGATTCCACCCGCCGAATTTTGTTTTGCCGAATTTCCGTGCCTGATGATGTACGACTTTCTCGCCAATTTTCTTGAATCCGGCATTTTTCGCGAGATAGGGGATATAACGGTGCATTTCACCGTACACTTCTATGTTTTTTATAACGTCTCTGCGGTAGGCTTTCAGGCCGCAGTTAAAATCATGCAGGTTCTTTATGCCAGACACCTTGCGTGCCGTGGCGTTGAACAGCTTTGTCGGTATGGTCTTTGACAGCGGATCATATCTCTTTTGTTTCCAGCCGGATACCAGGTCGTAACCATCTTCCGTAATCATGCGGTATAGTTCCGGTATTTCGTCAGGACTGTCTTGCAGGTCGGCATCCATTGTAATCACGACATTGCCTTGGGCCTGTTCAAAACCGCAATAGAGCGCCGGTGATTTACCGTAATTGCGACGGAATTTTATTCCGCGCACTTTATCGGACTCTGCTTGTAATTGCTCGATTATTTGCCAGGAACGGTCGGTACTTCCGTCGTTGACGAAAATAACTTCATAAGAAAAGTTATGGGTTTTCATTACCCGCTCAATCCATGCAAACAATTCCGGAAGAGACTCCTCTTCATTATATAAAGGAACGACAACTGAAATATCCATTTGCTTATTTACGATTTTACTATTTACACTATACCTGAATTTATCTGAAATCCGTCTTTGCTTGTCATTCCTTCTTACGTCTCATTACAAATAAGGCGGTGGGAAGAGCAAGTAATGAGCCGCAAAATACATTCCATGACACCAATTGCATGGTGATGTCTATGGGAGTGAGCGATTTCACAGTCTCCAGTGTTTCTTGAAACATGTTTGCGTAGGCTTCTATGCCCGGTACGCCACTTTGATTTAAAATATCGATTTGCGACTCGTAGGCATTGATAACGAAACCATGATCGATGAAACGGAAATAAATGTAATGTGCCACAGCCGTCAGCAATGCGGCAAACATATACATAAATACTGTGAATATCCATGCATGCAGGAAGCTGATACCGCCACCGCATACAGTGTTACGATATATTCGTACATAATAATACCCCATGAAAGGAACACATAACGTGAGCCCTACGAAAAGGAAAGATAAAAACGGAATTGTCAGCCCCAGAGGAAAGAGAATGAATTTTAAAATCCAATATCCGCCCAAATAGGTGCCGAACAACATTGCGTATTGCATGTAACCTTTATTTTCTGCCATTTTTCTTAGAAATATGGCGCAAAGTTATAAATAATATTGGTTGTAGACCCTGTATTCTTGTTAAAGTTGAAAAAAGTTAGGGTAAGGTATTGCGGATTTAAAATTTTTATCTACCTTTGCACCCGCAAACATGGGTAAGTCCTATACGGCCAGCTCCCTTCAAATCCTCCAGGGCTTGATCGCAGCAAAGGTAGTTGGTTGTAGCGGCGCGATATAGAAAGCTTACCCGCCTGCCTCTTTAGCTCAGTTGGCCAGAGCACGTGATTTGTAATCTCGGGGTCGTTGGTTCGAATCCGACAAGAGGCTCAGAAAAGAGATGCATCAGTAATGACGCATCTCTTTTTTCTTTATAATATTGCTATAAAAGATGAGGGAGTACACTGTTTGGTGTACTCCCTTTAACTTTTTAATACCTGTCATTTACTGACTTTTACATGTACTTATTTTATTCTTCTGTATCCGTATACGGCGTTGTTTCCTAGCTCTTCTTCGATGCGTAACAGCTGATTGTATTTGGCCATACGGTCTGAGCGGCTTAAAGAACCGGTTTTGATTTGACCGCTGTTGGTCGCTACGGCAATGTCCGCAATCGTAGCATCTTCCGTTTCACCGGAACGGTGGGAAGTAACGGTTGTGTAGCCATGACGGTGCGCCATTTCGATGGCATTCAGCGTTTCTGTCAAGGAGCCGATTTGGTTTACCTTTATCAGTATGGAGTTTGCGCAACCTTTTTCGATACCCATGGCGAGGAAGTCCACATTGGTGACAAACAAGTCGTCACCTACCAGTTGGCAGCGGTTTCCGATGCGGTCGGTCAGTTTCTTCCAGCCTTCCCAGTCGTTTTCGCTCATTCCGTCTTCGATAGAATCAATAGGATATTTGTTAATCAGTTCTTCCAGATAATCAACTTGCTCGTTGGCTGTGCGTTTCTTGCCTTTCTCGCCTTCGAATTTACTGTAATCGTAAATGCCGTCGTGATAGAATTCGGAAGAGGCGCAGTCCATAGCAATCATTACGTCCTTACCCGGTTCGTAGCCGGCAGCCTTAATGGCGGCAATAATCGAGTCCAAAGCGTCTTCCGTTCCTGCCAGACCGGGAGCGAAACCGCCCTCATCGCCAACGGCGGTACTGAGGCCGCGGTCGTGCAATACTTTCTTCAGGGCGTGGAACACTTCTGCACCCATGCGCAGGCCTTCGCGGAAAGAATTGGCGCCTACCGGGCGTATCATAAATTCCTGAAAAGCGATAGGGGCATCACTGTGCGAACCGCCATTGATGATATTCATCATCGGAACCGGCATTACATACGTATTTGTTCCACCGATATAGCGGTAAAGGGGAACGTCGAGGTAGGCCGCCGCCGCTTTGGCTACGGCAAGTGAAACACCCAGAATGGCATTGGCGCCCAGATTGGATTTGGTCTTTGTGCCGTCCAGCGCCAGCATGGCATGGTCGATGCTCATCTGTTCGAGAGCAGACATGCCAATCAGTTTGGGAGCGATGATATTATTAATATTGTCAACGGCTTTCAGCACGCCTTTGCCGCCGTAACGTTTCTTATCGCCGTCGCGCAATTCCAGAGCCTCATGTTCGCCGGTGGATGCGCCGGAGGGTACGGAAGCGCGGCCGATAAAGCCTGACTCCAATATTACATCAACTTCTACAGTAGGGTTTCCTCTTGAATCGAGAATCTCACGTCCGATAATCTTTTCTATTTTCATCTTATTTTATTTTAAATGTAAATTCTATGACTATAACAAGCGAAAACGGAAAATTGTTCGGGCTTTCAGTCTTTTATTACGAGTCCCAACAGGCTGGTCAGGTCCATGGCTTGGTGGGTACTGACGATAGCTCCCCGTATGTCCGGCAGATTGACATGTATGCCCTCGATATGCGAATCACTCAAATCGATGCCTCTTAGCGGAGTATGCGAAAATTCCGCTTCCACCAGTTCGCAATCTGTAAAGGCGACGGAAGTCAGTTTGCAGTCGTTGAGGTCGCTGTTGCGCAAATCACAGGTGGCGAATTCCGCCTGGTTGATTTTACTCATGGACAGATTGAGATATCTTGCATTGCAATCCCGCATCCTGCAATGATTCAGAATCGTTTCGGGCAGGTTTGTCCCGACCAGCTTGCAGGAAATGAATTCTATCCGGAAAAGGGAGCTCTCCGCAAACGATATATTGGACAAATCGCAATGCTCGAAACGGACATCCGTAAAGTGGGTCGCCTTCAGTTTGCAGTTGTTGAACTGTACATGACTGAAAGTACAGTTGGTGATACTCTTATAAGAGCAATCGATAGACTCTTCCGTCTGTTTGTTGAAGCGCAACCCTCTGACGGTTTCTTCTGTCACGAACCATTCCTTGAGTGATTTGGAGCTCTCGGCCTGTCCTTCAAGAGTGGGCGAGACAATCCGTACGGGCGGCATGCTGAAAGGTTTGCTCGGTTTCATGGCTGCCATTTTAAAAGGTCTTTCCTAAAATACTTCCGCCCAATACCGCAAAAAATCCCAATAAAATACTTAATAAGGTATATAGGGCGAATAACCCGTAGAATCCTTGTTTTATCAGCATCAATCCGTCATTGGAGAATGTGGAAAAGGTGGTGAAGCCGCCGCACAAGCCGGTAGTCAGCAGCATTCTTACTTCCGTGGATAAGTTGAAGCGCGCGGACAAGGCATAGAACAATCCTATCAGGAAACTTCCGATGATGTTTACGGCAAATGTGGCCCAGGGAAAGGAGTAGGGTACTATCCGTTCGTGGAGCGCCATTTGCGCGCAATAGCGCAATACGCTGCCGGTGCCGCCGCCAAGAAATATGGCTATCAGTATTTTAGTCATAATAATCGAAGTCTGGTATTTGGTTGGCAAAGATAATGTTTTCATCCCATTTGTATTTTCGACTGGGCGTCTTTTCTTTAAAAAACAGGTTTATAATCACTTATGCAAACGTTTGCTTTTATTTCATATCTATTTTCATTTGATAACTTTAAATCAGGAGACTTTCCTGCTTATATTTGCATCAAATAAATTATAAACCATAGCATGAGAAACATGAAAGCAATTTGCACTAAACTAACCTGCTTCCTGCTCGCCCTTTTTATGGGTAGCACAGCAATGGCCGGGAGCATAACCTCGCCCAACGGCCAACTTCAATTAAACTTCTCCGTCAATCCTCAAGGTGAACCTGTCTATGAACTTTTCTATAAAGGAAAGGCCGTTATTAAACCTTCAAAGCTCGGTTTGGAACTGAAGAACGATCCGGGACTGATGAACGGATTCACTCTGACCGATACCCAAACTTCCACATTCGATGAAACATGGGAACCGGTGTGGGGTGAAGTGAAACAAATCCGCAATCACTATAATGAAATGGCCGTAACGCTGAACCAGAAAGCGCAAGACCGTAATATCATTATCCGTTTCCGTCTTTTCGACGATGGTCTCGGGTTCCGTTATGAGTTCCCCTTGCAGAAGAATCTGAATTACTTCGTTATCAAAGAAGAGCGTACCCAGTTTGCCATGGCGGGTGACCATAAGGCATTCTGGATTCCGGGTGACTACGATACGCAGGAGTATGACTTTACAGAGTCCAAACTCTCTGAAATCCGCGGCCTGATGAAAGGAGCCATTACCGGTAATGCGTCGCAGACGCAGTTCTCTCCGACAGGCGTACAGACTTCTCTTCAAATGAAAACGGCCGACGGCCTGTATATCAATCTGCACGAAGCCGCTTTGGTAGACTACTCTTGCATGCACCTGAACCTGGATGATAAGAACTTGATTTTTGAATCTTGGCTGACACCCGATGCGGTAGGTGATAAAGGTTATATGCAGGCTCCCTGCAAGTCACCGTGGCGTACGGTGATTGTAAGTGACGATGCGCGCGATATCCTCGCTTCCAAGCTGACTTTGAATCTGAACGAGCCTTGCGCTTATGAAGATGTTTCCTGGATTAAACCGGTGAAGTATGTAGGCGTATGGTGGGAAATGATTGCCGGTAAGAGCACATGGGCATATACGGACGATCTCCCTTCCGTTAAGTTGGGCGAAACGGACTATTCCAAAACAAAACCCAACGGACGTCATGGCGCCAATAATGAGAATGTGAAGAGATACATAGACTTTGCGGCCGCCAACGGTTTCGACCAGGTGCTGGTAGAGGGCTGGAACGAAGGTTGGGAAGACTGGTTCGGGCATTCCAAAGATTATGTTTTCGATTTTGTAACTCCGTATCCCGATTTCGATGTAAAGATGCTGAATGCATACGCCAAGAGCAAAGGTGTTAAGCTGATGATGCACCATGAAACCTCTTCTTCCGTCCGCAATTACGAACGCCATATGGATAAAGCCTATCAGTTTATGGTGGACAACGGTTATAACGCCGTGAAGAGCGGCTACGTAGGCGATATCATTCCCCGCGGCGAACATCACTACGGACAGTGGATGAACAATCACTATCTCCATGCCGTAAAGAAAGCCGCCGACTATAAAATCTGTGTCAACGGCCACGAAGCCGTACGTCCTACCGGGCTGTGCCGTACTTATCCGAACCTGATTGGCAACGAGTCCGCCCGCGGTACCGAATACGAGGCATTTGGCGGTAGCAAGCCGTTCCACACTACACTGCTTCCGTTCAACCGTCTTATCGGCGGTCCGATGGACTATACTCCGGGTATTTTCGATACAAAACTGGATTTCATGGGCGACCTGCCTCACGGACAGGTGCAAACCACGCTTGCCAAACAATTGGCTCTTTACGTAACCCTTTACAGTCCGCTGCAAATGGCTGCCGACCTGGTGGAGAATTACGAGAAGCACATGGATGCGTTCCAGTTCATCAAGGATGTAGCCGTAGATTGGGATGATAGCAAATATATCGAGGCCGAACCGGGAGATTACATTACCGTAGCCCGTAAGGCGAAAGGTACCGATAACTGGTTTGTAGGCGGTATTACAGATGAAAACGCCCGTACGGCCGACTTTACGCTTGATTTCTTGACATCGGGCAAGCAATATGTGGCTACCCTGTATGCCGACGGTAAGGATGCCGACTACAAAGAGAACCCCACTTCCTACCGGATAAAGAAAGGCATCGTAACCGCCAAAACCAAAATGTCCGTTAAGGAAGCGCGTAGCGGTGGCTTTGCGCTGAGCTTGATTGAAGCTACTCCGGCTGACAAGAAAGCTGTGAAGAAGTGGAAATAATCAGGGTAAAAAGAGTTTCCGATTAGGTATTGGTTGGCTCCCCGCCGGATTTTCGTTCGGCGGGGAGTCTTTTTATTATTTTTTTAGAGGTGGAAAATGGCGCTAACAAGGAAACTTCTTTGTACCTTTGCGGCCGTTAATAAAATAACTAATAACACAAGGAACTTATGGGAGGTTTTTTCGGAACAGTCGCCAAAGCAAGTTGCGTGGCAGATTTGTTTTACGGCACAGATTATAATTCGCACTTAGGGACAAAACGTGGCGGTATGGCTACTTACGATCAGGAAGAAGCGACTTTCAAGCGCTCTATCCACAATTTGGAAAGTACCTATTTTCGTACGAAGTTTGAAGATGAGCTGGATAAATTCAAAGGAAATTCCGGCATCGGCATCATCAGCGACACAGACCCTCAACCTCTTATCTTAAATTCCCATCTCGGTCGTTTTGCCATCGTCACAGTTGCCAAGATTGTGAATCTGGAAGAACTGGAAGCCGAACTTCTGGAGCAAAACATGCACTTTGCCGAATTAAGCTCCGGCAAAACCAACCAAACAGAACTTATCGCTTTGCTGCTGATACAGGGCAAGAATTTTGTAGACGGCATTGAGAATGTATATAAGCATATTAAAGGCTCATGCTCCATGCTTCTGCTCACTGAAGACGGCATTATCGCCGCACGCGACCGTTGGGGGCGTACTCCTGTTGTCATCGGTAAGAAAAACGGCGCTTATGCGGCCACCAGCGAGTCGAGCAGTTTCCCGAATCTGGGTTACGAGGTAGACCGCTATTTGGGTCCGGGCGAAATTGTCCGCCTGCATGCCGATGGAGTAGAGCAGATGCGCAAGCCCGATGAGGAGATGCAGATATGCTCGTTCCTGTGGGTTTATTACGGTTTTCCCACTTCCTGTTATGAGGGAAAGAATGTGGAAGACGTACGTTTCTCTTCCGGATTGAAAATGGGACAAACCGATACTTCGGAAGTGGATTGCACTTGCGGTATTCCTGATTCCGGTGTAGGCATGGCATTGGGATATGCCGAAGGAAAGGGAGTGCCTTATCATCGCGCCATTTCAAAATACACTCCGACATGGCCGCGCAGCTTCACGCCCAGCAGACAGGAAATGCGTTCGCTGGTGGCGAAGATGAAACTCATTCCCAACCGCGCCATGCTGGAAGGCAAGCGCCTGTTGTTCTGTGACGACTCCATAGTCCGCGGAACCCAGTTGCGCGATAATGTAAAGGTGCTTTATGAGTATGGAGCGAAAGAGGTACACATCCGTATCGCCTGTCCGCCGTTGATATATAGCTGCCCGTTTGTCGGCTTCACGGCATCCAAAGGCGATTTGGAGTTGATTACCCGTCGTGTCATTAAGGAGCTGGAAGGCGATGAAAACAAAAATCTTGAGAAATACGCCACTACCGGTTCGCCGGAGTACGAGAAAATGGTAGAAGTTATCCGCGAGCGTTTCGGTCTGTCTTCATTAAAGTTCAATACGCTGGAGACACTGGTTGAGGCTATCGGCCTGCCTAAATGTAAACTTTGTACCCACTGCTTTGACGGTAGCAGCCACTTTTGATTGACAAAATAGTTATCAAGGAATAAAAAAGGGTCGTGAATTGCTTGGCAGTTCACGACCCTTTTTTTAACTTTACGGCAGGAAAACAGTAAAATAGCGATTAGGGTTTAGTGATTAGTGATTAATGCCGTTCGGATAAAGAGGGAGGGCGCGGTTGCAGCCTACCGACCGTTAATCGTTCATCGCTAATCACTAATCACTAAACCCTAATCACTAATCATTATGACTTTAGTAGAACGTTTTTTAAAGTATGTAAGTTTCGATACGCAATCGAATGAGGAGAGTGGAGTAACTCCGAGTACTCCGGGGCAAATGGTATTTGCCAGGTTCTTGAAAGAAGAATTGGAATCTTTGGGTTTGGAAGATATTACGTTGGATGAAAACGGTTATCTGTTTGCCACCCTTCCTGCCAATACAGATAAGCCTGTGCCTGTTGTCGGCTTCATCGCGCACATGGATACAAGTCCCGATATGAGCGGAAAAGATGTTTCTCCGCGCATTGTGGAGAATTACGACGGTAAGGATATCGTTCTTTGCGCAGAAGGGAAAGTGGTTCTTTCTCCCGCCCAGTTCCCGGAACTGCTCGACCATAAGGGAGAAGATTTGATTGTCACCGACGGAAAGACTTTGCTGGGTGCCGATGACAAAGCGGGTATCGCGGAGATTGTTTCGGCGATAGCCTATCTGAAAGAGCATCCTGAAATCAAACACGGTAAAATCCGTATCGGTTTCAATCCCGACGAGGAAATAGGTTTGGGAGCGCATAAGTTCAATGTCGAGCAGTTCGGCTGCGAATGGGCCTATACCATGGATGGCGGTGAAGTGGGCGAGTTGGAGTTCGAGAATTTCAATGCGGCTTCCGCCAAGATTGTGTTCAAGGGACGCAATGTACATCCGGGATATGCCAAAAACAAGATGATAAACTCTATCCGCGTAGCCAACCGTTTTATTTCCATGCTTCCCGGCCACGAAACGCCGGAACATACCGAAGGTTATGAAGGATTCTATCACCTCATCGGCATTACGGGTGAAGTGGAGCGGACTACGGTTTCCTACATCATTCGCGACCACGACCGTGTTCGTTTTGAGAACCGCAAGAAAGAGTTTGAACACCTTGTCCGCAAGATTAACGCCGAATATGGCGAGGGTACGGCCGTACTGGAGCTGCACGACCAATATTATAATATGCGTGAGAAGATTGAACCGGTGATGCACATCATCGATACCGCTTTCAAGGCTATGGAAGCTGTCGGCGTAGAGCCTCACGTAAAAGCTATTCGCGGCGGTACGGACGGTGCGCAACTTTCGTTCAAAGGGTTGCCTTGTCCCAACATCTTTGCCGGCGGTCTGAATTTCCACGGACGTTACGAGTTCGTTCCCATTCAGAACATGGAGAAGGCCATGAATGTTATCATCAAGATCGCCGAACTCGTTGCCGCCCAATATAACTCATAACTTATAACTCATAACTCATTCCTCATACCATGAAAACCACTCCGTTTACAGAAACACACATCTCGCTGGGCGCTAAGATGCACGAATTTGCGGGATACAATATGCCTATCGAATATTCCGGTATCATCGACGAACATCTCACCGTTTGCAAGGGCGTCGGCGTATTCGATGTCTCCCACATGGGAGAGTTTTGGGTGAAAGGCCCGCATGCTTTGGACTTTTTGCAGAAAGTCACTTCTAACAATGTGGCCGCCCTTACGCCCGGTAAAGTACAGTACACTTGCTTTCCCAATGAGGATGGCGGTATTGTAGACGATTTGCTGGTCTATCAGTACGAACAGGAGAAATATCTGCTGGTTGTCAACGCTTCCAATATCGAGAAGGACTGGAACTGGTGTGTGTCTCATAATACGGAGGGGGCTGAATTGGAGAATGCTTCCGACCGTATGGCGCAGCTTGCGGTACAAGGACCGAAAGCTGTCGAGGCATTGCAGAAGCTGACGCCTGTCAATCTTTCCGAGCTTCCGTATTACACCTTTACGCATGGGGAGTTTGCAGGCGAGCCGGATGTCATAATCTCCAATACCGGCTATACCGGAGCCGGAGGTTTTGAGCTTTATTTCTATCCCGAAGCGGCGATGAAGATATGGAATGCCGTGTTCGAGGCAGGTGCGGAGTTCGGTATCAAGCCTATCGGTTTGGGTGCCCGTGATACGCTTCGTCTTGAGATGGGGTTCTGCCTGTATGGAAATGACCTGGATGATACCACGTCGCCCATCGAAGCCGGGCTGGGATGGATTACCAAGTTTGCGGAGGGTAAGAACTTTACCAACTGTCCGATGCTGGAGAAACAGAAAGCGGAGGGTACGGCGCGTAAATTGGTTGGCTTTGAAATGGTGGATCGCGGTATTCCCCGTCACGGTTATGAACTGCAGAACCCGGAAGGAACTCCCATTGGCGTGGTTACGTCGGGTACCATGTCGCCTACCCGTAAAATCGGTATCGGTATGGGATATGTGAAGCCCGAATACTGCAAGGTTGGTACGGAAATCTGTATCGATATGCGCGGGCGCAAGCTGAAAGCGGTGGTGGTACGTCCGCCGTTCCGGGGCAAAGTATAGGATTATGAAATAAAGATACCTTATTTTATTTCAAACAATAAAGGCTGAATTTTAATTCAGCCTTTATTGTTTGATAGCGGTAGGCCTGAATTTCTAAAACTCAATATTATTACATATCGGGAGTTAAAATGCTAAAATTGCTCTGACACAAAGACGCCCGTCATCGTTTTTGTAGGTTTGATTAATGTAGCTGTCAAGAAAATCACCATACCATGCGCGATTGAAATAATCTTGATTAGGATTTGCAGTGTGTTTCTCCGGAGCTTCCGAGCTCGACCAATAGCCTAAGTAGTTATTGGAAGGGTCATTGTTCCTGCGTATTGAAAAGTTCTCGGCACTACCGGCTGCTTGGGTGTTTAATGTACTGAACTTTTTCTCGATTAAGGTTTTGTTGGATGTGTTTGCAGGAATATCATACCCAAGATCCCAGATACTTCCGTTGATAACCCCCGAGTATATAAGGGAAAGTTCCTTGATGGAGGGAAGATACCACCCGCTACTCTTACCGGGAGCCGTATTGCTTGCCGCATAAGTATCTATGGATTGCAGGATGGTAGCTTTACTGCCGCTATTGCTTTTGTTGTATTTTTTGATAACTTCCGTATTGTTATATCCTAACATCATATTCAGATTGCCGTCAGGGTCTTCATCTTTGGTCTTTGCGATAAGGATGCTGACATAAGGCTCGGAAAGGCCGGCATCACCGATAGCTGCATCGGCTGTCTGCCAAACTACTCCTTTGCCGGCATCTTTCAATGCTACCACAAGTCCGTGGTTACCGGTAGACGTGTCGCCTATCTTTGCTCTTAATACAGCGTCGTCTTTTGCTACATCGCCCACATGAAAGATTACGCCTATGCATGTTTTGGAAGAGATAAGAGAGGCGGAGAAAGTGCCGTCGCTGTAATAATAGTCACCTGTGTTGACTATTGCGGTGTATTTCAAAGCGCGGGTGGCTATTGTTTTCCGGCCGTCTGCGCCTATAATGCTTACTTCGAGCATGGCGGTTTCGCCGTCAGCAATGTCCTCGGGAGCGGTAACCGTTACTTTGGCGTCATTCTTGCAGTTGCCGGTAGCCGGGTCAAATGTAGGATGTTCCACACTCACTGTCCAGGGGAGAGCGGCGGCGCGGGTTTTGATATCCGTGCTTGTACCCCGGTCGCTGGTGATTTGAGCCATGATAGCGGTATAGCTGTCTGCCTTGAGGTCGCTGGGCAGACTGAGAGGAATGTCGGTAGCAAGTTCGGTGAGGGAGATGGCGGCATTGGTGTGTTCCGTATCCGTACCTATTTGGAAAGTCTTGTAGCGGGGAAGCCGGATTTTGGTTGTGCCGTCGGCCAACGTCAGCTCTATATAGTCGTCGTTGTCGGTATCGATACCGTCCGTTGTGAAGATGGCGTCGCCTTGAGGTCCCGTTACTTTTGTCCAATTGGCGCCGTTGTCCACACTGAGATAGGTCGCATCCGCCTCATAAGCGGAACCGCCGCTTTCCGAATTGAGCGTGCTGCCTGTTTTCAGCCGGGGAGTGGGGGCGGTAGCTCCCGGTTCGCCAGTGACACGCAGCCGTTTGCCGTCGACACGGAGATAATCGCCGTTTAAAGTCCAGTAGTAGATGCCGTTATCCTCTTTTGCGCTGATTTGGGGAGTGGCTCCGGCAATACCCTGCTCGCCGTTTCTGATGGTGACGGCTCCGCTTTTCACAAAGTTTATTACGTAGCCCGAGCCATCGGTGAGGGGAGTTACGCTCGTCACATAGTCGTTGTCGCTTTGTGCATTGATGAGGGACTGCAAGCCGGCGATGTTGTCGTTTACCAATGCTTGCCATTTCTCAATAGCCGATATGCGTGCGGCAAGAGTTGCCTGTTCTCTGCGTATCTCGGCTAAATCATTTTGCATACAACCGCTCAGAGCCGCTATGACCGTGAGCAGTAAAACTAAGTTCTTTTTCATAATATATCCGTAAGTATTGTTGTTGTTTGCTTTTCTGCCGATATGCCGGCGTCTGCCGTTGTCTGTGTAAGACGTGTGGGGTGTTGCTTCTTCTTGGAGAACAAGGTGAGAAGTGCAGGGGGTGTCTTGGAGAGTTTGTTTGCTTTGAGCCATGTGTTATATTGTTAAGTTAAACATACAAAAAACGTGAGTTGCTGTATTTGTTTATCCTACAATCAGGCCTTCGCATTGCCCCACCCATGGATAAACAACAGCCACTCACGCCATTTTGTATATAGATACTCCTCTACCGGATACACCGATGGAAAAGTAGGTATATAACACAGACGTGAGCGTTGTTGTTATCATCTTCATGGGTTTCAAAGTTGCGAAGTTTGATTGTAGAAGATAATTTCAATAACGCTTCTTAAAAAATAATTAGTTTCGTTGCGCTCAACGGAACTTTCGCAAAGATAAGTAGTTTTTTGTTAAGAGAGAATGGATTGTCCACTTTTTATTTTGTTTCTTTTAGGCATAAGCTCTCTCCGTTTTCAGTTTGATGATATTTGCCTTCACCTTCCACACGCCTGTTTATGCGGGATAGCGGGTGAAACCTTGTTTTCGGCTTTGAAATGTTTGAAGGGCGCCGGCAAATGTGCACGGAGGTATTGTGTAAGTAAATCCGTCTTGCGAGACGAAAAGAACCATCCCGCAAGACGGATTTATCTATCCCGTAAGACAAAATAATCCGCCTTGCGGGATAAATAATTTCATCTTGCGGGACGGTTTTGTGTACGGTGATAATCGTCTTTGGTGCGCTTGAAAAGTCTGTTTGATAGGCTTGAAAACTTTTTTGGGTGTACATCCTGTCGTTTAGCTGAACCTGAGTATGCGCGGTATAATAAAAAAGGGAATCTGTATCAGACTCCCTTTTTCTGCTTCTTTAAAAAACAGATTATTTCTTACGGTTACCGTAACGGCTCATGAACTTATCAACACGACCGGCTGTGTCAACCAACTTAGACTTACCGGTGTAGAACGGGTGAGAAGTGCTGGAGATTTCCAGCTTTACCAATGGATAAGTTTCGCCTTCGAACTCGATAGTCTCTTTAGTATTTACAGTAGAACGAGACAAGAACACGTCGCCGTTTGACATATCTTTAAATACTACCGGACGGTAATTTTCAGGATGAATACCTTTTTTCATTTCAATATTTGTTTTTTTAATTTATATTCTGTTACTATTTTGGTAATAAATAGTGTAATGGTCTTTTTCAGTGCGCAAAGATAATGCTTTTCTATGAAATGAAAAAAGGTTTTTTGCAAAAAAAGCCGGAAATTGATAGGTTTATAGCTTTTTATTTTAGATTTTTGCAGGAGATTAATACCATATCACCTATGAGAAAACTGATTGTATTCTTTTCTTTCTGGTTTGGCGTTACAATAGTCACGGCCCAGAATACGGAGCGCAAGCTGTACAGCATAGCGTTTTATAATCTTGAGAATCTGTTTGACACCATTCATGACGCAGGCAAGAACGACCATGAGTTTTTGCCCGATGGCAGTTATCGGTGGAGTGCGCGGAAGTACGAAGCCAAATTGCATAATCTCTCGAAAGTACTGAGCTCCCTGTCACGGGATCTGGTTCCAGAGGGGCCGGCGGTAATCGGCGTGGCGGAAGTCGAGAATCGAAGGGCGTTGACAGACCTTGTCAGCCGGCCGGCCATATCCAACTACAAGTTTGTGCATTATGAAGGACCCGACAGACGCGGTATCGACTGCGCGCTCCTGTATGACCCGCAACAGTTTACCGTGACGAACTCCAAACTGGTGCTCTCCACTCCGTTTGAAGGAGATACGGTGCATCTGACACGCGGTTTCCTCATTGTGGACGGCCGAATGGCAGGTGAGCGTGTGTGCTTCATCGTGAATCACTGGCCTTCCCGCGGAGCGAAATCACCGGTGCGTGTGCATGCCGCCAAGCAGGTAAAGGCGCTGACGGACTCCTTGCTGCGTGAGGACAAAAAGCTGAAACTCTTTGTCATGGGAGATATGAACGATGACCCGATGGACGAAAGTATGCAGACTCTGGGAGCCCGTAAATATGTGTCGGGTATGAAAGCGAATCAGTTCTACAATCCCTGGTGGGAGATACTGGAGGATAAGGGCGTGGGAACTCTGCTGTATCGCGGCAAGTGGAACCTGTTCGACCAGATTGTACTGTCCAGGCCGGTGGTGAAAGCGAAGAAAGGATTGCGCTACGACCATAGCGAGGTTTTTATCCGCGACTATCTGATTCAGCAGGACGGCAAGTACAAAGGTGCGCCTTTGCGCACCCATGGCGGGCGTGTATGGCTGAACGGTTACAGCGACCATCTGCCTACGATTGTTTATCTGAAAAAGTAAGCGGGCGCCGGATGTTACACAAGCTCTTGGTTTATATCAGGAGCAACTGTCATTCAGAGCGTACAAGCTGATTACGTGTATTTACTTATTTACTTTATATATAATAATGTGTAAATAATCGGCCGGAACGTAAACTTGCTTTCCGGCTTTTTTGTTTATAGAGGTGAGAACGCAAAAGGCTGAATGAACAGACAGATGCAAGAACTTTGTAATATGGAGATTACAATATTCTGTTAATTCAAGCCAATGGCTTTAAAATAGAACAGATTTGACAGATAAATAGAGATATTTTATTCTTCTCCCGTTCTTCTTTTTAAAGGATAATGCTTACTTTTGCGTAGAATTTTAATTCACTAACAATAAACTTTAAACAAAATGGTTAATTACAAAGATTTAGGCCTTGTAAACACAAGAGAAATGTTTGCTCGCGCTATCAAAGGTGGATATGCAATCCCTGCATTCAACTTCAATAACATGGAACAGATGCAGGCTATCATCAAGGCTGCAGTAGAGACTAAGTCTCCGGTTATCCTTCAGGTATCCAAGGGTGCTCGCCAGTATGCTAACGCTACTTTGCTGCGTTACATGGCTCAGGGCGCTGTGGAATATGCCAAGGAACTGGGCTGCAAACATCCTGAAATTGTTCTTCACCTTGACCACGGAGATACTTTCGAGACTTGCAAAAGCTGTATCGATTCAGGTTTCTCCTCAGTAATGATTGACGGTTCACATCTTCCATACGAAGAAAATGTAGCTCTGACAAAGAAGGTTGTTGACTACGCTCACCAATTCGATGTTACAGTAGAGGGCGAACTCGGCGTATTGGCAGGTGTAGAAGATGAAGTGTCTGCTGAACACCACACATATACTAACCCTGAAGAAGTTATTGACTTCGCTACTCGCACAGGTTGCGACTCTTTGGCTATCTCTATCGGTACTTCTCACGGTGCATACAAGTTCAAACCCGAACAATGCCACGTAGATCCCGCGACAGGTCGCCTGGTTCCTCCTCCTCTGGAATTTGCGGTATTGGATGCCGTAATGGAGAAACTTCCGGGATTCCCTATCGTACTCCACGGTTCTTCTTCAGTTCCTCAGGAAGAAGTTGATACTATCAATAAATTTGGCGGTAAGCTGGAAGCGGCTATCGGTATTCCTGAAGACCAACTGCGTAAAGCTGCCAAGTCCGCTGTTTGCAAAATCAACATCGACTCAGATTCTCGTTTGGCTATGACCGCTGCTGTTCGTAAGGTATTCGCTGAGAAACCGGCTGAATTCGACCCGCGTAAATACCTGGGCCCGGCTCGTGACAACATGGAGAAACTTTACAAGCACAAAATCATCAACGTGCTTGGTTCGGAAAACAAATTGGCTCAATTGGACTGATAGGGTTAATCTGATTATAAAAAAGGGGAGTGCATTGAAATGCACTCCCCTTTTTACTTTTAGGTACGGATTGAACGGAACTTTACGGTGCTCTTTGGATTTCCGTGGTTTTCCGTACAATCCGTGCCTGGCTCATATCAAATCCGGGTCTGTTTACAACTCGATAACCAGTGATTCACGCGCTCCCATCTTCAACTCTTCTCCGAAGGCGATCGTTCTGCCGCTTAGAATGTCTTTACCTTGTTTGGCGTCTTTCAGTATTTCCTTGTAGAACTTCAAAGGAACGGCGGTTGCAGAGTCGGTACCGTTCAGCATTACGAAAACGGTCTTACCTTCGTGCTGACGGGCATAGGCATATACGCCGTTCTGTACCATGAACTGGGTCATGCTGCCTTTGGCAATCACATCGTTTCCTTTACGCCAGTTCAGTATTGTTTTGTAGAAGTTGTAGCAATCGTTTTGAATTTTGCTGCGGCCTTCGGCTGTCAGTGCGGTCTCTTTGTCGTCTGCCCAGCCGCCGGGGAAGTCCTTGCGGACATAACCGTCACTTTTGCTCTTTACGCCGTTCATCATAATTTCCGTTCCGTAGTACAATTGCGGAATACGGCGGGTGGTGAGCAGCAGGGTAGAGGCTTGCTTCAGCATCGGAAGATTGTCGCCCTCGCCCAGGAAGCGGTCGGTGTCGTGATTCTCGATGAAAGCGAGCACCGATTCCGGATTCGGGTAAAGGAAGTCGTATACGAAACTGTTGTACACCCGGTCTAATCCTTTAAACCAGGTTTCCGTCTCTTCCGTTTTGGCGATATTGATTTTGTCGTAGAAACTGAAATCCATTACTGTCTTCAGATTGCTGTTCTTCGGGGCGGACAGTTTGGAGTCTTTTTGCCACCATGCGGTGTATGCCGGTTCGGTTACCCATGTTTCGCCTACGGTATTGTAGTTGGGGTATTCTTCATTCAGTTCTTTCATCCAGTTGCTCATGGCGTCATAGTCGGCGTACGGGTAAGTATCCATGCGGATACCGTCTATGTCGGCATATTCAATCCACCAGAAACTGTTCTGAACGAGATAGCGGTATACATGCGGGTTCTTTTGGTTGAGGTCGGGCATGGCGGTTACGAACCAGCCGTCGTTCATCTGGCTGAAATCGTATTTCGATGCGTACGGGTCTACGTGGGGAGTCAGCTTGAAGGATGTCTGCACAAAGTTGTTTTCATGGTCGGGATTATTGAACCAGTCTTTACAGGGCATGTCCTTTATCCATACGTGCTCTACGCCGCAGTGGTTGAAAATCATATCCATTACGATTTTAATGCCGCGTGCATGAGACTTTTCGATGAGTCGCTTATATTCTTCGTTGGTGCCGAAGCGGGGGTCTACCTTGTAGTAATCGGTGGTGGCATAGCCGTGGTAAGAACCGCCGGTCATGTTGTTTTCCAATACCGGAGTAAACCACAAGGCGGTCACGCCCAAATCGGAAAAATAGTCGAGGTGCTGTTCGATACCCGCGAGGTCGCCGCCATGACGGGCATTCGGGTCGTTGCGGTCTACCTTGTACTCTGCCATGCCTGCTATCTGGTCGTTGTCGGGATTACCGTTGGCGAAACGGTCGGGCATCAGCAGGTAGAGCGCGTCGGACGCGTCGAAACCTTTGTGCTCGCAGCCCTTTTTGGCACGTGCCTTTAGCTCATACTCTTTGACGAGCTTTTTCTTGCCTTGCGTAAAGGTGAGTGTCATTTTACCGGGTTTCACGTCTTTGTCCAGCTTGAGATAGACCAGCAGGTAATTGTTGCTTTCCAACTTGACTGTACTACTCAGCGAGACGCCGGGATAGTTGACGGATACCGCCGCATTGCCGATGCCTTCACCATATACCATTAGCTGAAGTTCGGGGTTTTGCATGCCGGTGTACCAAAACGGAGGGTCGATTTTGTTTACGTTCATGGCTGCATACGTACTGAGGGAAAGTAGGAGCGTTCCCAAAATGAAGAATACTTTTTTCATGATATTAGCTTTTCGTTGTTTTCTGCGCTAAATTAAAAAAAATAGCGGAGAAGGCTGTCGCCTCTCCGCTATTATCCTTTATGCAGGTTATGCAAACGTTTTCACTGCTTACATCAGGAATCCCAACAGGATACCGGCGGCTACCGCCGAACCGATAACACCCGCTACATTCGGACCCATGGCATGCATCAGCAGATAGTTGGTCGGGTCGTATTCCAAACCTACTATTTGAGAGATACGCGCAGAGTCGGGTACTGCAGATACGCCTGCATTACCAATCAGCGGATTAATCTTATTGCCTTTCTTCAGGAAGAGATTGAATATCTTCACGAAGATTACGCCGGAAGCGGTTGCGACGATGAATGAGAATGCGCCCAGACCGAAAATCCATAATGAGTCTGTGGTCAGGAACTCGGATGCTTGCGTGGAAGCACCTACGGTCAGACCCAGCAGGATGGTGATTGTGTCAATCAGCGGACCGCTGGCCGTGTTGGCCAGACGACGGGTTACACCGCTTTCCTTCAACAGGTTACCGAAGAACAGCATACCCAGCAAAGGCAGGCCGGACGGAACGAGGAAACAAGTGAGCAACAGACCGATAATCGGGAACATCACTTTTTCCGTATGAGAAACAACGCGCGGCGGTTTCATGCGGATAAGGCGTTCGTTCTTGCTGGTAAGCAGACGCATGATAGGCGGCTGTATTACCGGTACCAACGCCATGTAGGAATAGGCGGACACCGCGATTGCACCCATCAGGTTGGGAGCCAGCTTGGACGAGAGGAAGATAGCCGTCGGGCCGTCTGCACCACCGATGATGCCGATAGCTCCGGCTTGCATCGGATCGAATCCGATGGCTAAGGCTGTCATGTATGCGCCGAAGATACCGAATTGCGCGGCTGCGCCGACCAGCATCAGCTTCGGGTTCGAAATCAGGGCGGAGAAGTCCGTCATGGCTCCGATACCCAGGAAGATGAGCGGCGGATACCATCCGGAAGTCACTCCTTGATACAGAATGTTGAGCACAGACCCTTCTTCATAGATGCCGACTTTCAATCCGGCTTCCATGTTGAAAGGGATATTACCGATCAGCATACCGAAACCGATAGGTATCAGAAGCATCGGCTCAAATTCCTTGGCTACCGCCAAGTATATGAAGAACAAACCTACCAGAATCATTACTACGTGGCCTGCCGTTGCATTGGCAAAACCCGTATATGTCCAGAAGTCGGCAAGGTTGTTTCCTAAAAATGTGATAAATTCTCCCATATTATTCAATAATTACAAGGTCAGTACCTTCGAGTACGGATTCTCCTTTACTAACATTAATAGCGGTAATCTTACCGTCTTTGTCGGCATTGATGTTGTTCTCCATTTTCATGGCTTCCAGGATGATGATAACCTGGCCTTTCTTCACTGTATCGCCCACATTGACCTTGATGTCAAGGATAACGCCGGGCAGCGGAGACTTCACGCCTGACTTGCCGGTTGATGCGGCGGCCGGCTTAACGACCGGAGTGGCCGGAGCGGCCGGAGCCGTACTTACAGGACGCACTACCGGTTTGACAGCTGCTTTCGGAGTTTTCTCCATTTCAACCTTATAGGGAGTACCGTTCACTTCTACGTGGGCGATATTATCTTCAATATCTCCAATGGTAACCTTATATACGTTACCGTTGATTTTGTATTTATATTCTTTCATCGTTTTATCTTTATTAAAGGTGACTTTACTTTCTCTGAGGAGTTTCACGCAGTGTATAAATCTTGGAGCTCCATGGTGAATAGCTGCGTTTTACACGGGTAATGGTAAGCACGGTGTCTTCCACATCGTGTACATCGCTCTGCATTTCGTGCAAAGCCAGGGAAATGGCGGCGAATACTTCACCGGGGGCTTCTCCCAATAGTTTTTCTTTAGCTTCTTTCTTGTCGGTAATACCCTTGGCGCGCATTGCGTTGCGCTTGCTGAGGTTGACGGAAATCTTGCCTACAATCTTGAAAGAAATATAAAGCAGAATCAAACCAAAGAATACTACACTCATGGCGGAAATAGACATACCTATACCTACGCTGTCGTGCTGCTCGAACTTCTCCATCTTGGCATTGCTGTCGATGGTTTGGTTGTTGGTGCTCGGAGTAACGTACTTATCGGAAGTTTCTCCTTTGACCTCCCATTCCGGAGTAGCGTCGCTGACGCGCGCATAGGACTGGTTGGCCTTTAATACACCGGCAGGAACTACAATCTGATCCAACAGTTTCTTGCCGGAATCGTACAGACCGATCCAGTTGGCATTCAGGCTGTCCAGTTTAAAGTTGGTGTGGAATGTACCGCGATTAGGTTCTCCATCCGCCCAGAATAATGCGTGCTGACGGGGTTTTACCAAAGTCAGGACATCACCTTTCGGGATAAAATAAGTGGCGGTATCGCCCGGCTGGCTGCTAAACTTCAGATAGCAACCTGCAAGGTCGGCGCTGCCGTATGATTTATTGAATATTTCAATCCATGCGCTGTGTACACCGTAGTCATCCTGGAAGTTGCTTTCGTTGTTGATAAGCACTTCATTCAGCAACAGTTTGGAGTTTGCCTTCTTCTCACCGCAAGAAGAACAGAAACCCAGCACCAGCATCAATGAAAGGAATATTCCGATTTTTGTTTTATTCATAAATTTGAGTTTTTATTTTTCAATTCTCAACTTTCAATTCTCAATCTTTAAAGAGGAATATTACCATGCTTCTTGGCCGGGTTGCTCAACTTCTTGGTTTGCAGTTGCTGCAGGGCGCGGATAATGCGGAAACGCGTATTACGCGGTTCGATAACATCGTCGATATAGCCATACTTGGCTGCATTGTAAGGATTGGCAAATAACTTGGTGTATTCCGCTTCTTTCTCTGCCAGGAATTGGGCTGGGTTTTCTTGCTCTTTGGCTTCACGTGCATACAGGACTTCTACGGCGCCTGCACCACCCATTACGGCGATTTCGGCGGTAGGCCATGCGTAGTTCATGTCACCGCGGAGTTGCTTACAGCTCATCACGATGTGTGAACCGCCGTAAGACTTACGCAGCGTGATAGTAACCTTAGGTACGGTGGCTTCACCGTAGGCATACAGCAACTTGGCACCGTGCAGGATAACGCCGTTGTACTCCTGACCTGTTCCGGGAAGGAAGCCCGGTACGTCTACCAAAGATACGATAGGAATATTGAAAGCGTCGCAGAAACGAACGAAACGCGCGCCCTTGCGGGATGCATTACTGTCGAGTACGCCCGCCAGATATTTCGGCTGGTTGGCTACGATACCGACTGATTGTCCGTTGAAACGGGCAAAACCGATAATGATATTCTTGGAGTAATCTTTCTGGATTTCGAGGAACTCGCCGTTATCGACGATAGCGCCGATAACTTCATACATATCGTAAGGCTTGTTCGGATTGTCGGGAATAATGTCGTTCAAAGAATCTTCCAAACGGTCGATAGGGTCTGTACAGTCTATGTAGGGAGCTTCTTCGAGGTTGTTCTGAGGAATATAACCTAAGAGCTTGCGGATTAAAGCCAAACCTTCCTCTTCGGTCTGCGCGGTGAAATGAGTTACACCCGATTTGGTGGAGTGTACGCTTGCGCCACCCAGGTTTTCCTGGCTGACATCTTCACCTGTTACGGTCTTTACAACTTTCGGACCGGTGAGGAACATATAGGAAGTGCCTTCCATCATCAGCGTAAAGTCGGTAAGGGCGGGAGAGTAAACGGCACCGCCGGCGCAAGGACCGAAGATACCGGAAATCTGAGGAATAACGCCGGAAGCAAGAATATTGCGTTGGAAAATCTCGGCATAACCCGCCAAAGCGTTGATACCTTCTTGAATACGGGCACCGCCTGAGTCGTTGATACCGATACAAGGAGCGCCCATCTTCATTGCCTGATCCATGATTTTGCAAATCTTCAAAGACATGGTTTCCGACAAGGAACCGGCGGAAACAGTGAAATCTTGCGCAAAGATGTACACCAAACGGCCTTCGATGGTACCGCAACCGGTAACCACACCGTCACCGGGATAGTGTTTCTTTTCCATACCGAAGTTTGTGCATCTGTGCTCAACGAACATATCCATTTCTTCGAAACTTCCTTCGTCGAGTAACATAGCTATACGCTCGCGAGCTGTATATTTACCTTTCTCATGTTGCTTTGCAATTGCTTTTTCACCACCACCAAGGCGCGCAGCTGCACGGCGGTCAATAAGCTCTTTAATTTTCTCAAGTTGATTACTCATATATTTATAAATTATGAATGGTGAATTATGAATTATGTTGTATGAATTGTGAATTATAAATTATGAATTGAGACGTTATATGACTACAATTCATAATTCTAATTTATAATTCATAATTGTTTATTCTCCTTTTTCGCAGAGTTCCGTCAATACGCCGAGGGTGGATTTCGGGTGCAGGAATGCGATGTTCAAACCTTCCGCACCTTTGCGGGGAGCTTTGTCGATAAGGCGGATGCCTTTTTCTTCAACTTCGGCGAGCGCATCGGCTACTCCGTCTTCCACAGCAAATGCTAAATGGTGCATACCTCCGTTACCGTTATTCTTTTCGATGAATTTGGCAATAGTACTTTCGGGGGAAGTCGGTTCCAGTAACTCAATTTTCACGTCACCTACTTTCAAGAAAGCGGTTCTTACCTTTTGGTCCTCTACGGTTTCAATGTTGTAGCATTTTAAACCTAATACATTTTCGTAGTACGGAAGGGCTTCTTCAATGCTTTTTACGGCAATACCCAAATGTTCAATGTGTGAAATCTTCATAACAGTTTTTATTAATGTTGGTATTCAATTCCTAATTTTTACAATAAGCAGTACAAAGAAAGATATTTCTACTTGAATAAAGAAATTTTTCGCCAATTAATTATAAAGGTATTTCTTCTTAAATTGATTTTATAATTGAGGTTGCCAACCGTTATTTTATCAATTTATAGCGTTCGGTTTTTTGTGAAAAAGAGATTCAAAAGCTTTTTTTGTTATATCTTTGTCAGTAGAAATACAATCAGACAAATATTATGTCACATTTAGCTCCCTTGATTGCCGATTTGGCATTGATACTGATTTGCGCCGGAGTAATGACGCTGCTATTTAAGAAGTTGAAACAACCGTTGGTTTTAGGATATGTTGTGGCGGGCTTTTTAGCCAGTCCCCACATGGCCTATACGCCTTCGGTAATGGATACGGCGAATATACAGACTTGGGCGGATATCGGCGTTATTTTCCTACTGTTTGCTTTGGGGCTGGAGTTTAGTTTTAAGAAAATAGTGAAGGTGGGCGGTGCCGCCATTATTGCTGCTTGCACGATTATATTTTGTATGATATTATTGGGTGTAGCGGTAGGTACGGCGTTCGGATGGAAGCGGATGGACTGCATCTTTCTGGGCGGTATGATCGCCATGTCGTCTACTACTATTATATATAAGGCTTTTGATGATTTGGGCATGCGCAAGAAACAGTTTACGAGTTTGGTGCTCAGCGTTCTGATTCTGGAAGATATTCTGGCTATCGTCCTGATGGTTATGCTGTCCACCATGGCAGTCAGCCATAATTTTGAGGGTACGGAAATGCTGGGTAGCATAGCGAAGCTGCTGTTCTTCCTTATATTGTGGTTTGTGGTCGGTATTTACTTGATTCCTGTCCTGCTGAAAAAATGCCGCAAACTGATGAGTGAGGAAACGTTGTTGATTGTATCGCTCGGCCTTTGTTTCGGTATGGTTGTGCTGGCTGCCCATACGGGATTTTCAGCGGCATTCGGCGCTTTTATTATGGGGTCTATTCTGGCTGAAACGGTAGAAGCGGAGAGTATCGAGCGTCTGGTTAAACCGGTGAAGGATTTGTTCGGCGCCATATTTTTCGTATCCGTAGGTATGATGGTAGACCCTTTGATGATAGTGGAGTATGCCGGACCTATTGTTGTCATTACGTTGGCGGTTATTGCCGGACAGTCCTTGTTCGGAACGTTGGGGGTATTGCTTGCCGGGCAGCCGCTGAAGACGGCTATGCAATGCGGCTTTAGTTTGACGCAGATTGGCGAGTTCGCCTTTATCATCGCCTCTTTGGGAGTGTCTTTGCACGTGACAAGTCATTTTCTGTATCCTATCGTAGTAGCCGTATCGGTTATCACTACTTTTCTTACTCCTTATATGATTCGTTTTGCCGAGCCGGCTTCCAATTTTGTCGATACGCATCTGCCGGAAAGGTGGCAGAAGTTTTTGTTGCATTACGCTTCCGGTTCGCAAACGGTGAACCATGAAAGCTTATGGAAGAAACTGATACTTGCTTTGTTGCGTATTACGGTGGTTTATTCCATTGTAAGCGTGGCGGTGATAGCTATTGCATTCCGTTTTCTTGTACCGTTTTTCAAGGAAAGCTTGCCGGGCGTTTGGGGACCTTTGCTGTCCGCTCTGGTTATTATTCTGTTTATCGCTCCTTTTCTGCGGGCCATTATGATTAAGAAAAACCATTCGGTGGAATTTGTTACTTTGTGGCGCGACAGTCGGGGAAACCGTGCTCCGTTGGTGGCTACTATTGTGCTGCGAATCCTATTGGCGGTTTCTTTCGTGATGTTTGTCATTGCCGGACTGTTTAAGTTGTCGGTCGGCCTTGTTTTTGGTGTTGCGGTGCTGCTGGTTACAGTGATGATACTTTCCCGGCAGTTGAAGCGGCAGTCTATCATGATTGAGCGTACTTTCTTCCAGAATCTGCGCTCGCGGGATATGCGGGCGGAATATTTGGGTGAGAAGAAACCGGAATATGCAGGCCGTTTGCTTTCCCGTGATTTACATCTGACGGATTATGAAATACCCGGCGAATCGGCATGGGCGGGTAAGACGTTGGCGGAGTTGAACTTCGGTAAACGCTATGGAGTGCATGTGGTTTCTATTCTTCGCGGGCGTAAGCGGATAAATATTCCCGGAGCTTCGGTACGTCTTTTCCCTCTGGATAAGATACAGGTTATAGCTACCGATGAGGAGTTGAATGTATTTGGCGAAGAGATGGATAGACTTTCAACGGTAGCTACGGACGTTGTGGAAAAAAGCGAGATGATATTACGTCAGTTGCGCATCGACGCTAATTCTCCTTTTCTGGGTAAAACATTGAAAGACGCGGGCATACGTGAAAAGTACCACTGTCTGATTGTAGGTGTGGAGCGGGGAGAGGAGACTTTGCACGCCCCCGACGTGCACGAGCCTTTTGTAGCAGGGGATGTAGTGTGGATTGTAGGCGAAAATGTTGATGTGTATAAATTAGTCGGCGAAAATGATGAAAATGTAGACCTGTAATATTAAGAGAACGATTATCTTTGTCCTGTAAATATAAACTAAAAAAAGTATATCATGAAAAGCGATCCGAAAGAATGTCTGTATTGCCAGAATAATGAAACGTTGCATAATCTGATGATTGAGATTGCGCAGCTTAGTGTATCACGTGTTTTCCTCTTTAAGGAACAAACTTATCGTGGGCGTTGCCTCGTGGCTTATAAAGACCATGTTAACGATTTGAATGAGTTGAGCGATGAGGAACGTAATGCTTTTATGGCTGATGTAGCCCGTGTAACTCGTGCCATGCAGAAAGCGTTTAATCCGGAGAAGATTAATTACGGTGCATACTCGGATAAATTGTCTCATCTCCACTTCCATTTGGCACCGAAATATGTAGACGGTCCCGATTATGGCGGTACTTTCCAAATGAATCCGGGAAAAGTGTATCTGACGGATGCCGAATATCAGGAGTTGATTGAGGCGGTGAGAAGTAAACTTTAAAAAAATAATGAAGTATAAGGTATAAACTTGCGATGAATCTGATTTATGAATTACGAATGGGTATGTAATATCACGGCGCAGCCGTTTATACCTTATACTTCATTTTATACTTCATATTTTATTTAAAATCTTGTCCATTACCCAGTTTGTCAGTGTTGCGCTTTCGCCATCGCAACTACAGATTGATTTGCCAAGCAGATGGTCTACAACAGCTTGAATAAGTGGTTGCTGCACGTAAACAGGGTTCTCAACCGGGATTTCTTCTCTTCCTCTTTCGGTATGTAAAGCTATGGGATCATAGGTAAATACGGAGAAACATATCATTCCTTTGTCTCCGATAATCTCGATACGGTCTTCTCGTGCCGATTCGTGGGCAACGAAGCACCACGAGCCGCTACCCACCAGTCCGCTGTCAAATTGGAAACAAGCGCTGAGGGTGTCTTCGGCGGGATATAGTCCGCCGCGATTACTTTTGTATCCGTTGGCTTCAAGGATGTAGCCGAACATATCTTGCAGTATATCTATCTGGTGCGGAGCTAAATCATAAAAATAACCGCCGCCGGCAATATCCGGTTGTACGCGCCACGGCAGATTCTCCTTATTATAGTCCAGGTCGCGGGGCGGCTGTGCAAAGCGGATTTGTATGTTGATGATATTTCCTATTGCGCCTTCTTCCACCAATGACTTCACTTTCAGGAAGTAAGGGAGATAACGGCGGTAATAAGCTACAAAACAGGGTATGCCGGTTTCCTTGGAGATGCGGTTGATGCGGCAACACTCTTCATAGGTCACTGCCATAGGCTTTTCTATGTATACGGGCTTGCCGGCCTTCATGGACATGATGGCATACGTAGCGTGAGAAGAGGGTGGGGTAGCGATGTATACGGCATTTACCTCCTCGTCATTAATCAACTCCTGCGCGTCGTTGTACCATTTGGCAATACCTCTCTCTTTGGCGTAAGTTTTGGCTTTGGAAATATCCCGGCTCATTACGGCCACTACTTCGGAGTGCTCAATCTTCTGAAAAGCAGGTCCGCTTTTGTATTTGGTTACTTCTCCGCAGCCAATAAATCCCCATTTTATTATTTTCTCGCTCATACACTTATAATATTATTCTTCAAAGTCGAAATCAAAATCAAAGTCATCCATAAATTCCGGCGCGGTGAAATCTTCCAGTTCGCGGCGATCCTTTTTGGTGGGGCGTCCTGTTCCTTTGGCGCGGTTGATAAAGCCGCTGACCTTACTCATTTCCAATAATTCGTATTGGTCGGGAGTGGTTACGTTTTCCATCATTTCGGGAACGAGCTTGGCGCCTACACGCTTTTCAATGGATTGTAATACTTTAAAGGAATAGGTAACCGGCGGCTTGCGTACTTGTATTACATCTCCCGGCTTTACCATACGGGCTGCCTTTGCAAGCGCGCCGTTAATGCTGATACGTCCTTTCTTGCAGGCTTCGGCCGCAATAGTACGTGTTTTGAATATGCGTACGGCCCACATCCATTTGTCTATTCTTGCTTCGCTCATTTTTTATTAAACTGATTCATTGTAATGTCGATGCCGGCAAGGCAGAAACTTTTGATGATTTCGCCGGCTGTTTTCAGGCGTTCGTCCATTGTTTTCCAATCCTCGTCCGTGAAATGTCCCAATACGAAGTCTATCTGTCCGCCACGGGGAAAATCGTTACCGATGCCAAAGCGCAGGCGGGCGTAGTTTTGAGTTCCCAGTGTTGCTGCGATATGCTTCAGACCATTATGTCCCGCATCGCTTCCCTTTCCTTTCAGCCGTAGAGTTCCAAAAGGCAACGCCAAATCGTCTACTACTATTAATACGTTTTCCAATGGAATGTTTTCTTTTTGCATCCAGTAACGTACGGCGTTTCCGCTCAGGTTCATAAAGGTGGACGGTTTCAGTAATACCAGTTGCCGTCCTTTGACGGATATTGTAGCCGTGAAACCGTAACGTCCGTCGTTAAAGGTCGCTCCGGCTGTTTTGGCTAAAGCATCTACTGCCATGAAACCTATGTTATGGCGGGTTTCGTGGTATTCGGGGCCGATATTACCTAATCCGACAATTAGATATTTCATTCTTTCTATTCTTACTTTGATGATAATTTAGATAAAAGAGGAACGCGGATTATCGCAGCTGTCCGCGGATATGAAATCTGCGTCGTCTGCGTTAATCCGCGTTCCGGAATATCTTGTTTTCTTGCTAAGAAAGCGTTGATTAGTTGTTGGCAGCAGCTGCCGCAGCACCTCTTGCAGCACGAGTCAGCTTAACAGCGCATACAACGGCTTCTTTAGCATTCAACAGTTCCAGACCTTCGTAGCTCAACTCGCCTACTTTCACTGTCTTACCCAATCCCAGGTGAGATACGTTGATAATCAGTTTTTCAGGGATAGCGTTGTACAAGGCTTTCACTTTCAGTTTACGCATTTGCAGAGTCAGCTTACCACCGGCTTTCACACCTTCTGCCAGACCTTCCATCTGTACGGGAACTTCCATAACGATAGGTTTAGCTTCGTCAATCTGATAGAAGTCAACGTGCAGAATAGTATCTTTTACCGGGTGGAATTGGATATCTTTCAAGATAGCGTTTACTTTCTTGCCATCGATGATCAAGTCAACCACGTAGATGTGCGGAGTGTAAACCAAGTTGCGCAGACCTTCTGCCGGTACGGTGAAATGAACGTTTTCGCCCGCTCCGTAGAGTACGCAAGGTACGCCGTTGTCTTTACGAATAGCTTTCAAAGCTCTTGCTTGTTCCGAAGAACGTTCTGCAATAGTTCTTGCAGTTCCTTTTACTTCAATAGATCTCATTTTCTTAAAATTTTTGTGTTACTCTAAATTAAGTAGATTATTGCTTAATTCACCATCACACGATGTGGTTCACCACACGATGTTGCAAAAAAGCGGTGCAAAAGTACAGCTTCTTTTTGAATTATCAAAAGGTTGCCCTTTAAAAATCAATATCTATTTTAATTTCTCCGTCAAGCTGGGACTCTTTTTCCTCCTGTTCTGCAGCCGGCTGTTCATTGGCCGGCAACTCTTCATTGTCGTTGTGACGCGCATAACACCCTTGCTGCTCCTGGATAAAGCCAATAGCTTGTTGCAGGCCGTTCATGAATTTCTCGAAATCTTCTTTGTACAAAAAGATTTTATGTTTCTCAAAACTTACTTGAGAATCATCGCCTTCACCCATTACCACTTTTTTGCTTTCGGTGATGGCAAGGAACATTTCATCCTTTCTGTTTTTCTTAACGTCTAAATAGTAGATGCGCTTACCTGCTTTAATGGATTGGGAGAATACTATCTCTTTATCGTTCACGTCCAGCCCACTTTTCTTTTTAAAGTCTTCCATATTTTAGCTATCTTGTTGTAATCGGGTTCAAAATTGACGATTTTTTTTAAACTGTCAAAAGAAAAAGCCCGGATAATGATTATCTGCATTAAAAAATGTGATTTATTTATGTAAACTCATTAAAAATATCTACTTTTGCCCCTCGTTAAAACACCAGTATTTACTTTAGTTATGATAAACAGAGTTCTTATTCGTCTTAAGATTATACAAATTGTATATGCTTATTATCAGAATGGCAGCAAAAATTTAGATGCCGCGGAAAAAGAGTTGTTCTTTAGCCTTTCCAAAGCCTATGACCTCTACAACTACCTGCTTATGTTGATGATAGCCCTGACGAACTACGCACAAAAGCGCATTGATGCGGCAAAAGCAAAATTGGCTCCCACGGCCGACGAGTTGTATCCGAACATGAAGTTCGTAGAAAACAAATTCATTTCCCAGTTGGAAGTAAACAGCCAGTTGATGGATTTTATCTCCAATCAGAAACGTACTTGGGCGAATGATGAAGATTTTGTCAAAGGATTATTCGAAAAGATTGTAGCTTCCGATATATATAAGGAATATATGGCTTCTTCTGAAAATACGTACGAGGACGATCGCGAATTGTGGAGAAAGCTTTATAAGACCTTTATTTTCAATAATGAGGAACTCGATGTTTTGCTCGAAGATCAAAGTCTTTACTGGAATGATGATAAAGAAATTGTTGATACATTCGTTCTGAAAACAATCAAACGTTTTGATGAGAAGAATGGTGCGAATCAGGCTTTGCTTCCCGAATTTAAGGATGATGAAGACCAGGAGTTCGCCCGTCGCCTGTTCCGTCGCACTATTTTGAATTGCGACTATTACCGCCATCTTATCAGTGAAAATACGCGCAACTGGGATTTGGATCGCGTAGCTTTCATGGACGTGGTTATCATGCAGTGCGCATTGGCGGAAATATTGAGTTTCCCGAACATTCCCGTTAGTGTTTCGTTAAATGAGTATGTAGACATTGCCAAAGTATACAGTACTACTAAGAGCGGTAGTTTTGTCAATGGAACCTTAGACGGAATAGTTAAGGAATTGAAAAAAGAAGGGAAGTTATCGAAAAACTGATACCTTTGTTGAATAATAAAAACTAAAACGGAATATTTATGAATTTAATGACTGTATTCTTCCTGCAAGCTCCTGCTGCAGGCCCGGACGGAAGCATGATGTGGATTTTGCTGATAGCTATGTTTGTTATCATGTATTTCTTTATGATTCGCCCGCAAAATAAAAAGCAAAAAGAAATCGCGAACTTTCGTAAATCACTGCAAGTGAACCAAAAGGTTATTACTGCCGGCGGTATTCACGGTATCATCAAGGAAATTAACGATAATGACGTAGTACTTGAGATTGCTTCTAACGTTAAAATCCATATTGACAAGAATTCTATTTTTGCCGCAGCTGCTGATGCAAACAGCAGTCAGGCTTCTAAATAAATAGATGTGAGCCTATGTTTGAGCGTAGGAACATAAAACGTATTTATTTAAATATAACCGGAAAAACAAAGGACTTTCTGCTCAGTGATAAGAGTAGAGAGTTCTTTGTTTTTTTATTTTTCTTCTTTATAGCCGGTGGTTTTTGGTTGTTGCAGACATTGAACAATGATTACGAAGCGGAGTTTTCCATTCCGGTGCGTCTGCGTGGTGTACCCAATAATACGATGATTACTTCGGAACCGGCTTCCGAACTTCGTATTAAAGTGAAAGATAAGGGAACCGTTCTGCTCAATTACATGTTGGGAAAGAGTTTCTATCCGGTTACGCTCGATTTCTCCGATTATAAAGGTACGGATAATCATGTACGCGTTTATGCCTCTCAATTTGAAAAGAAGATACTAAGTCAGTTGAATGTTTCTACGCGTCTGCTTTCCATGAAGCCGGATACATTGGAGTATATTTATGCAACGGGGATGTCAAAGTTGGTACCTGTCAAATTATCGGGAACGGTCAGCGCCGGTCGCCAGTATTATTTATCGGATACGGTGTTTAAACCGGATTCGGTTTTGGCATATGCGCCGGAAGGAGTATTGGATACGATAACCGCTGCCTATACGCAACAGGTTAAGCTGGAGAATATCTCCGATACATTACGGCAGCAAGTGTCCTTGCTTACCTTGCGGGGAGTGAAGTTTGTACCCGCTTCTATTGAAATGATGCTTCCTGTGGATATTTATACGGAAAAAACGGTGGAAGTGCCGCTGCATGGTGTAAATTTCCCTGCGGATAAAGTGTTGCGCGCTTTTCCGTCTAAGGTTCAAGTGACTTTTCAGGTAGGCCTCAGTCGCTTTCGTCAAATAACCGCAGATGATTTTCATATCAATGTCTCCTATGAGGAGCTGCTGCGTTTGGGCTCGGACAAATATACTGTAAAGTTGAAGAATGTTCCGGAAGGAGTGAATCAGGTGCGCTTTAATCCGGAACAGGTCGATTTTCTCATAGAGCAAATTTCCCCTTCATTATGACCGTCAGGATAGGTATAACCGGTGGTATTGGCAGCGGTAAAAGTGTTGTATCCCGATTGCTGGAAGTGATGGGGATACCTGTCTATATCTCCGATATGGAAACCAAACAACTTATGGTGGCGGATAATCGTATCCGCGGCGAGTTGATTGCTTTGTTGGGTGAGGAGGTATATGCCGGTGGAATATTGAATAAAACTTTGCTTGCTTCTTACCTTTTCAGCAGCCCCGAACATGCCCGGCAAGTTAACGGCATTGTTCATCCGCGTGTAAAAGAGGATTTCAGACAGTGGGTCCGGCAGCATGCGGGTTGTTCGATGGCGGGTATCGAGTCCGCTATTTTGATAGAAGCGGGGTTTGCAGGTGAGGTAGATGCGGTCGTTATGGTGTATGCCCCCGAAGAAGTGCGGGTACAACGTGCCATGAAACGGGATGCTTCCTCGCGTGAACTGATAGAAAGGCGCATCCGTAGCCAGATGAGCGATGAAGAAAAACGTATGCGGGCGGATTTTGTGATAGTGAATGATGGTGAAACACCGTTAATTCCGCAGGTTTTAGCTTTAATCACTTTCCTGTCTCAAAATAATACCTATCTTTGCCCACCGAAAAAATAACTACTAATTACAAAAACAGAATATACTATGTTGAAGACTATTTTGTCTATTTCCGGTAAGCCGGGATTGTATAAGCTCATTTCTCAGGGAAAGAATATGTTGATTGTCGAGTCGTTGGTTGATAAGAAACGTTTTCCGGCTTACGGCAATGAAAAGATTATCTCTTTAGGCGATATTGCCATGTATACGGATGCAGAGGAAGTGCCTTTGAAAGACGTACTTCTTTCAATGAAGAAAAAAGAGAACGGCGCCGCTGTGGCGTTGGATGTGAAAAAGGCTTCCGTGAAAGAACTTCAGGCTTATTTGGCGGAAGTGTTGCCTAACTTTGACCGCGACCGCGTATATGTATCGGATATTAAAAAACTGATTTCCTGGTATAACCTGCTGGTGGCAAGTGGCATGACCGACTTTGAAGAAGCATCTGAAGCTGCTGCCGAAGAGACTAAAGAGGCAACCGCAGAATAATTATACTCCATTTTGAGGTTTAAAAAAGAAAGGTGTATGAGAGGCCGCTTCTCATACACCTTTCTTTTTAAGTCCGATTGGCTGTCAGTTTCTGAACACCAATCCGTCTTTCGTCCTATCGGCATCCACCGTAATCGGTTTGCTGCGGTCAACCTCTTGCGACAACAGCTTCTTGGACAAGTCGTTCAGTAAATAATGCTGGATAGCACGTTTCACCGGACGGGCGCCGAATTCAGGATCGTATCCCGCATTGGCAAGGAAGTCTATGGCGGCATCGGTCAATACCAGTTCCACACCGTTTGCGGACAACATTTTTTGTACGCTCTTGATTTGGAGTACAACAATCTGTTTGATTTCCTTTTCTGTCAACGGCAAGAACATGATTGTCTCGTCGATACGGTTCAGAAACTCCGGACGAATCGTCTTTTTCAGCATATTCATCACTTCTTTCTTGGTTTCTTCTACAATCTCTTCCTTGTTGGAGCCGTTCAGTTTTTCCATCTGGCTTTGAATGTATCCGCTACCCATATTGGAGGTCATGATGATAATGGTATTCTTGAAGTTTACGGTACGTCCTTTATTATCCGTCAAACGCCCGTCGTCCAGTACCTGCAACAGGATGTTGAATACATCCGGGTGCGCTTTCTCGATTTCATCGAACAGTACGACGGAGTAGGGCTTACGGCGTACGGCTTCCGTTAGCTGACCGCCTTCATCGTATCCTACATATCCCGGAGGCGCTCCTACCAGACGGGAAACACTGTGCTTCTCCTGATATTCACTCATGTCGATGCGCGTCATCATCGTTTCATCGTCAAACAGGAACTCGGCGAGTGCCTTGGCAAGTTCCGTCTTACCTACGCCGGTCGTACCGAGAAAGAGGAACGAGCCGATAGGGCGTTTCGGATCCTGTAATCCTGCACGGCTGCGACGCACGGCATCGGCTACCGCCTCAATGGCTTCATCCTGACCTATTACGCGCTGATGCAGTTCGTCTTCCAGATGCAGCAGCTTGTCCTTTTCACTTTGCAGCATCTTGCTTACCGGTATGCCTGTCCAGCGGGAAACCACATCGGCGATGTCCTCGGCATCGACTTCTTCTTTAATCATTGCCTTGTCACCCTGCATCTCGTGCAGTTTCTGCTGCGTTTCTTCAATTTCCTGATTCAACGCTTGCAGTTTGCCGTAACGTATTTCGGCAACCTTTCCGTAATCGCCTTCACGTTCCGCCTTGTCGGCCTCAAACTTCAAATTCTCTATTTCGACCTTGTTCTGTTGAATCTTGTTGACCAGCGTCTTTTCGCTTTGCCACTTCGCCTTGTACGACTTTTCCTGCTCTTTCAGTTCGGCAAGTTCCTTACCGATTTGCTCGAGTTTGGGTTGGTCGTTTTCACGTTTAATGGCTTCCCGCTCAATCTCCAGTTGTTTGATTTTACGTGAAATCTCATCCAGTTCTTCCGGTACGGAGTCTACTTCCATACGGAGCTTGGCGGCTGCTTCATCCATTAGGTCGATAGCCTTATCCGGCAAGAAACGGTCGGTGATGTAACGGTTGCTCAGCTCTACGGCGGCAATGATGGCGTCATCTTTAATCCGTACGTGGTGGTGATTTTCATAACGCTCTTTCAAACCGCGGAGAATGGAAATTGTACTCAACGTATCCGGTTCGTTCACCATGACGATTTGGAAACGGCGCTCCAAAGCCTTGTCCTTTTCAAAATACTTTTGATACTCGTCAAGAGTGGTAGCGCCGATACTTCTCAGTTCGCCACGTGCCAGGGCGGGCTTCAGGATATTGGCGGCATCCATCGCTCCCTCACCTTTGCCGGCGCCTACCAGTGTGTGGATTTCATCGATAAACAGAATAATATCTCCTTCCGACTTCTTCACTTCATTGATAACGGCCTTCAAACGTTCCTCGAATTCACCCTTATATTTGGCTCCTGCAACCAGTGCGCCCATATCCAGTGAATAAACC
This sequence comes from Bacteroides clarus, assembly GCF_015555825.1. Classification (NCBI taxonomy): domain Bacteria; kingdom Pseudomonadati; phylum Bacteroidota; class Bacteroidia; order Bacteroidales; family Bacteroidaceae; genus Bacteroides; species Bacteroides clarus. Next base: position 168,405 of record NZ_JADNLF010000006.1, read on the forward strand.
TGTTTGTTTTTCAGGTTTTCGGGTACGTCACCTCTTAGAATACGGTGTGCAAGCCCCTCTACAATCGCTGTTTTACCGGTACCCGGTTCACCTATTAATATAGGGTTGTTCTTGGTGCGGCGACTCAGGATTTGCAATACCCGGCGGATTTCTTCATCACGGCCGATTACAGGATCCAGCTTGCCGCTTCGTGCCGCTTCGTTCAAATTGATGGCATACTTCTCTAATGACTGATACGTATCTTCGCTGGATTGCGAAGTAACCTTTTCACCTTTCCGCAATTCATTGATTGCATTACGCAATTCTTTTTCCGTCATCCCGGCATCCTTGAGGATAGTGGAGGCGGTACTTTTTACGTTCAGTAAAGCCAGCAGAATCGGTTCCAGCGAAACGAATTCATCACCCATTTCTTTGGAATACTGGGTGGCTTTTTGAAACACTTCATTAGTCTCACGGCTCAGATAAGGCTCTCCACCCGATACTTTCGGCAGTGAGTCGATCTGCTTGTCCAGTACGAGCGCGATTTGTTGCCCGTTCATGCCCAACTTTTGGAAGATGAAGTTGGTGACATTTTCACCTACCTTCATCACGCTCTGAAGCAAGTGTACGGGTTCGATGGCTTGTTGCCCCCGTGCCTGCGTCAGGTTCACGGCCTCTTGTACGGCTTCCTGCGCTTTGATGGTAAAATTGTTAAAGTTCATATCTTGTTCTCCTTTCTATTTTTATCAGATTCATAACACCTCAAAGGGCGCAAAAGATTTGCCAGCTGCAGAAATGAGACAAAATTTCAGTTAATAGAAGAAAATGAATGTCAAAATGGCTGATTTGCGACAAATGGCTTTTATCTGAGAAACTTTTTGTACCTTTACTCCCTCAATAAATATGCGATTATGGAAAATGCCCGAATAAAACTTTCCGAAACGGTAATGGTGATAGACGTTGCCTACCTGAACTTTGTTATAAATGATTTGAAGAAGTATTTTGAACCCCTGTTGGGACGTTCTTTACAGACGGTGGATTTGGCGCTCTTTACCATGTATCTGGCTATGGATGCCGGAGTAAAAGGAAGTGATAACGATGTGCAGATACTGCTGGTGTATGATGAACAGTCCGGAAAATTGGAGCATTGCCTGCCGTCCGACCTGAAAAGCGAATTGGACGGAGTGGCCTTCAAAGCCTCTTTGGGTGAGTTTAGTTTTATGGCTGTGCCTTCAGAGGGTTTTGTGTCCCGCGGAGACTTGTATCTTGATTTGTTGCAGATAGTCTTAAATTCCGCCGAGGTGAAGAAACTGGTTGCAGTTCCTTTTAATGAGGAGTATGGTAAAGAGGTGGAAGACGTATTGAAGGAATTTACGGCAGAAAGCTCCGGGCGCAAAGAGAATGCAAAAGATATTGTTTATTTCCGTATGGAAGAGCCTGAGGCTCCGGCGGTATGTCATTGGGAAATGTTGGGATATCCGCTGATGTCGGTATTGGGTATCAGAAGCGAAGATTTGCAGAATAATTAATCATACTAATTCATTGTGCCGTGAGTGATTTTCGTTTAAAAGTGTTCCAGTCTGTCGCGAAGAACCTGAGTTTTACGAAAGCTTCGCAAGAATTGTTTGTCAGCCAGCCTGCCATAACCAAACATATACAAGAGTTGGAGGCTGCTTATCAGACGCGTTTGTTTGACCGTCAGGGTAGCAGAATCTCATTAACGGATTCGGGTAAGTTGCTCTTGGAATATTGCGAACGGATTCTGGAAGATTACAAACGGTTGGAATACGAAATGCACTTGTTGCATAATGAATATACAGGCGGTTTGAAGCTGGGCGCCAGTACCACCATTGCCCAATATGTGTTACCGCCTTTGCTTGCCAGTTTCATCGGTAAATTTCCACAAGTTAATTTATCGTTGCTGAACGGTAATTCCAGAGAGATAGAAGCCGCTTTGCAGGAGCATCGCATTGATTTGGGTTTTGTCGAAGGGGTATTCCGATTGCCTAACATTAAATATACCACTTTTCTGGAAGACGAACTGGTAGCGGTGGTTCGTACGGGCAGTAGACTTACGGTGGGAGAGGAGATAACCCCCGAAGAGCTGTTGCATCTGCCTCTGGTGCTTCGCGAAAGAGGTTCGGGAACATTGGATGTTTTTGAGCGTGCCTTGCAGCAACATAATATAAAGTTATCCTCTTTACAGGTTTTGATGTATTTGGGAAGTACGGAAAGCATCAAGCTCTTTTTGGAGCACACGGATTGTCTGGGCATTGTCTCTATTCGTTCCATTACACGTGAATTGTATTCAGGACAGTTGCGTGTCGTTGAAATTAAGGGAATGCCTATGTTGCGCGATTTTAGCTTTGCACAACCTCAGGGACAAGAAAGCGGTTTGGCGCAAGTATTCATGCAGTTTGCCATGCACAATAACAATAAGTTATAGTATATAAGTAGAAACAATTGGCGTGATTGGGAAAAGAAGCCTACCTTTGCGGCCGAAAACAAATTAATAAAAATAAAAAAGTATGGCTTCAACTCGAGCATTGGCGAAAAGCATTAATATGCCTTTCTTGCAGAACAACAACAAAATTATTTACGTTTCACTTCTTATCATTCTTTCTGTCTTTTTATTTCTCGATTATATTCCGGGAATGCACGCTTATGCTGCATGGGTTACTCCGCCGGTAGCTTTATTTCTTGGTTTGGCATTTGCCTTGCTTTGCGGGCAGGCGCATCCTAAGTTTAATAAAAAGACATCCAAATATCTGTTGCAGTATTCTGTGGTAGGTTTGGGATTCGGCATGAATTTGCAGGCGTCACTTGCTTCCGGTAAGGAGGGCATGGAATTTACGATTATCTCTGTGGTAGGCACATTGCTTATCGGTTGGGTTATCGGTCGTAAGTTCCTGAAGGTAGACCGGGACACTTCTTATCTGATTAGCTCCGGTACGGCTATTTGCGGTGGTAGCGCTATCGCGGCGGTAGGCCCTGTATTGAAAGCAAAAGATAGTGAGATGTCCGTGGCTTTGGGTACGATTTTTATATTGAATGCGATAGCATTGTTTATATTCCCGATGATAGGTCATGCGCTGAATATGAGTCAGCATGAATTTGGTACGTGGGCTGCCATTGCCATTCATGATACAAGTTCGGTGGTTGGTGCGGGTGCTGCTTATGGCGAAGAAGCGCTAAGAGTTGCCACCACTATCAAGCTGACCCGTGCGCTTTGGATTATCCCGTTGGCAATCGCCACTTCGTTTATCTTTAAGAGTAAGGGACAGAAAATCAGTATCCCCTGGTTTATCTTCTTCTTCGTTCTGGCAATGGTTGTCAACACCTATGTGTTGAATCTTTCCGAAACGGGCGCTTTGATCGGTGCAGGAATCAATAGCATTGCACGTAAGACATTGACGATTACCTTATTCTTTATCGGAGCTTCCCTTTCCCGCAATGTATTGAAAGCGGTGGGCATCAAACCGCTGGTGCAAGGTATACTGCTTTGGGTGGTTATCAGTTGCAGCACGCTGGCCTATATCTATTGGTTTTGATATAAGGCTGTAACGGTTTGTGGAGACAAGACGGTATATTCGTTTTGTATTCCCTGAATATTTTCATCGGTCGCATATATAAATACACATCTCGTTATTACCGGGGTGTGTATTTCTTTTATGCACCCTGCCCAACAACGCCGAACCGAAGTCACCGGAACGTAAGTAATAAAACCTTGTCGTTCCAGCTTCTTTTTAATACTCAGTTCGGCGTGCGGACCAGTTAATACGATATACCACGAATGCGGTTTACCCAAGTGAGTGATAATATGTTGAAAAGTCATAGTTAGTTAGCTTTTGTTACTGTAAAACTGAATGCATGAAAAAATTGCGGCCTGTTTCCGATTGTTATCGGAAGAACGATTGTGACGGAAGTTCTTCCGCCTTTTCTAATATTTCTTTTATTGTATATTTTGTTAATCCCTTTTGGAGTAATCAGGTTGGATGCGGTGATTGTACGGTTTATTCCATGATTGCTTTGAATGCTTTCCGTAGGAACTTTGTCGGTTGTAAAAGGAAAGAGACTGACGCCTGAGGCTTTCCCATTGACGATGAAACCGGCTTTTTCCCAGTTCAGCCATACTACTTCATCAGTATTGTTTTTGATAATTACTTTCCATGCACTGCTGTTCGGGATGAACTGATAAAACACATTATCTTTGATATATTCCAATTTATCTTGATGATTTTCATACGATTTAAATGAGATACGGCAATTTTCATTATCGATATATTGCGCATGCGATAATGTGGGAAACAAAAGTGACAATAAAATAATGAGATGATGTTCCCGTTTGTATTTCCGGTAGTCAAAGTAAGTCCATATAAGGATAGCCAGTATACAGATAGGAATTGCAATGAGAATATAAACTGTCAATGTCATAGCATTATATGTATTATCTTTTTATTCGTATGAATACGTGGCAAAAATATCATAAATTAATTGATAAAACAAATAAATTATGGGATAATTCGAACTTATATACAGATAAATTATTGTTCAAGTAGTTTTCGTGTGGCTAATTAATTCGTATCTTCATAGAAATGGAAAAGAGTAATATATATATTGGCGAGATTATCAGGAATGTCATGGCTGATAATCAGGTTACTAAGGCTGAACTAGCAAGAAGACTGGGTGTTAGGCCTCAAAGTGTCGATTATATGTTGACACGGAAAAGTATTGATACAGATACGTTGTACAATGTTTCAAGGGCATTGAATTATGATTTTGCCATGCTATACTCTTTGCGTGAAGGACAGACAAATTGTGATGTGAAAGAATCCGTATATAATGTTGCTACCGCTAAAATACTGGTGGAGTTGGAATTGAAACCGGAAGACTTGGCGAGGTTGAATTTGAAAAAAAGAATCTCCGATGTGTTGAAATGATTCATGGATATATTTATAAATTTGTCTCAAAAGAATTTATTGGTTTTGATATAAGGTTGTAACGGTTTGCGGAGACAGGACGGCATATTCCTTTTGCATCTCTTGCATTTCTTCGTTGGTTGCATATACAAATACACACTTGCTATTGCCGGGATGTGTATTTCTTTTATACGTCCGTCCCAAGTGCGCCGAACCGAAGTCGCCGGAACGTAAGTGATAAATCCTTGCCGTTCCAGTTTCTTTTGGGTACTGAGTTCGGCGTGCGGGGCGGTCAGTACGATATACCACAAATGCGGTTTATTCAAATGGTTGATAATATATTGGAAAGTCATGGTTAGTTAGCTGTTACAACAAAGTTGAATATATGGAAGAACTGCGGTTGATTGCCGATACCGATTGGTAAAACGATATTGACGGAAGTCCGTCCGCCTCTCTTCAGATTTCGTTTACTGTATATTTTATTGACTTTTTTCCCTTTTATTAAGTTGGATGCAGTGACAGTCCGGGTTATTTCGGATTTTTCTTTGATAACATCCGTAGGGGTGCTATCGGCTGTAACAGAGTAGAAACCGACACCGGACGCTTTTCCATTAATGATAAAGCTGGCTTTTTCCCAGTTTATCCGTATATCCTTATTAGTATTGTTTTTGATGGTTATTTTCCACGCATTGCTTTCCGGGGTGAAACGGTAAATTATGCCGTCTTGGGTATATTCCAGTTTACCTGGCTGGTTTGCATACGATGAAAATGAGATTTTGCACTGTGCTTTGTCCGTATATTGTGCATACGACAATATCGGATAAAAAAGAAGTATCAGGAGTATAAAATGATTCTTGCGTTTATATTTCCAATAATCGAAATACAGCCATAGAATGATAGCCAGCAGACATACCGGTATCGCAATAAGAATGTACGTTATTAATGCCATACACTATTTATTATTTTTGTTTGTTGCAGTGGCAAAAATATTATAAAATAATTGATAAAACAACAATATCGTAAAAACAAATATACAAATTACTGTTAACGCGAAGTATATAAGACAATTGACTGAAGATGATTGGTTACGGATTATACGTTTCCGGCTTTTATACTGCCTATCTTTGTAAATGTATGATTTCTGCTAATTCCTGAACATTTTATTCTTTGCTCTATTATCATTTCGTGTATTTTTGCATCCGTAAAAGAGGTGACAGCCACCTGAAATTAACCTAATTCGATACAAATAGCGTATGAAACTTATTCTGCTTTCTCTTGTGTTCCTTTGTACGTTCCCTTTGGGGGCGCAGCAAGTCATTGGTTTTGAAGACCGGGTTCCCGAGGGTTTTACCTCTCCCGACAGGAAATCCCTTTCTTTATCAAACCGTTATTATAAAGAAGGTAAGAAAAGTCTTGAATGGAATTTCGGTCCCGGCTCGGTAATGAACATTGCGTTGGACGCTCCGCTGGCTTTGAACAATAAGACAGAGGCCACACATGGTATCACGCTGTGGATTTACAACGAGAAGTCACAGCCGGATTCATTACGCTTTGAGTTTCTCGATGCCGAGGGCAAAGTGTCCTATTGGTTTACGTATCGGTTGCAATCGCCCGGATGGCGTGCCTGCTGGATTGGATTCAAGAGCATGCGCGGCGATAAGGCGGACAAGTCAATCACCTCTTACCGTATAGTGGCTCCCAACCGTAAAAGCCGGGTGTTCTTCGACCGCTGGAAATTCCCGGAAAAGGCGATGAACCTGCGTACTACCCCCGATATGCAGATAGATTACAACAGCCTTGCCGTAGGGCGCGACCTTTGGCACTGGTGCCGCGTATGGGAGTGGAAGCAGTACGAATATGACATTCCCCGTCCGGCCAAGCTTACGGAACAACAACGCCGGGACCTTAAAACGATAGAAGAACGACTGAATGAGGCTCTGACACCGCCGGCCGCTTCTGCCGTGGCTGCCGCAGTGAAAAAAGCCGTGGCTACTTATGCAAAGGCCGATATCTATCCGTCGGGTTCGGGCTTTACGGGCGCGCCTTTACTGGCTCCCGACGAGCTGCATCGTGATAAAGGCGAACTTTCTTGGAATGACCTTGAAGCCATGCTTGCCGGATTTGCCTACGATGCTTATTGCAACAAATCCTATGAGGCCGAAAGCAATTACTTTGCCGTATGGGAGTATGCGATAGACCAGGGCTTTGCCTATGGCAGCGGTATGGGTACCAACCATCACTACGGCTACCAGATACGTAAGATATATACCACGGCTTGGTTGATGCGTAAAGCCATTCTGAAGTCTTCACGCCGCGACGACATTCTCAAAACACTGCTTTTTTGGTCTGCCCTGCAGGAGACGAGGCTCCCTTGCGCCGAGATACGCGATGAAATGCTCGACTCTTGGAACACCTTGTTGCAGCCCAAGTTGATTGCTGCCATGATGATTCCCGATGAATGCGGACGCGTACAGGCTTTGCGCGGTTTGTCCCGCTGGGTGTCCGGTTCGGTAAATTGTACGCCGGGTACGATTGGCGGTATCAAAGTGGACGGTACGACTTTTCATCATGGCGGTTTCTATCCTGCTTATACTACCGGAGCACTTGCTACGGTGAGCGATTATATTGCCATGACCGGTGGAACGGAATTTGTACCTTCGCTCGAAGCCCGTCGTCTTTTGGCGGGCGCCTTTACCGCCATGCGCAATTATTCCAATCTTACAGAGTGGAGTACCGGGCTTGGCGGACGCCATCCTTTCGGCGGCAAAATGGGTGGGGCGGACATCAAAGCGTTTGCGCAACTGGCTCTTTCCGGCGACTTATCCGGACAGGGCGGTGAGTTCGACCATGCGCTGGCTGCCGACTATCTTCGTTTGATGAATGGTAAGAACAGTCCGGAAGCCCGCTTCTTTAAGGAAAAAGACATTCAACCGGCCAAAGCTCCGCAAGGATTCTTTGTTTATAACTATGGCGCTGCCGGTATTCACCGCCGTGCCGATTGGATGGTGACGCTCAAAGGATTCAATACCAATGTGTGGGGTTCGGAGATTTATACGAAAGACAACCGTTACGGACGCTACCAAAGCTACGGTTCCGTTCAGATAATGGGTTATCCCTCACGTAAGGCGAGCGGGTATGTGGAAGAGGGGTGGGACTGGAACCGCCTGCCGGGTACGACAACCATCCATCTGCCCTTGGAATTGCTGGACAATCCCCGTACCGGTACTCTAATGGCGCGTTCTACCGAGAACTTTGCCGGAACTTCCTCTTTGGAGGGACGTCACGGTATGTTTGCGATGAAGTTGAAAGAGGCCGATTATAAGAATTTCACTCCAGACTTTGTGGCACGCAAGTCCGCTTTCTGTTTCGATAATCGTATCGTTTGCCTGGGTACGGGCATCAGTAACAGTAATGCGCAGTATCCTACGGAAACCACCCTTTTTCAGAGTGAATACCGTCCGGGCAAGGCGGCCATCTCCGTGATGGGAAAGGAGATAGACAAACCGTCATTCGGCGCAAAACTGGCGGGTAATCCCAATTGCTGGTTGCGTGACGGATACGGCAATCATTATCTTGTACCGGAAGGCCTTGTACGTGTGCAGATAGCCGAACAACAGAGTGCCAAAGATACGGATAAATCTCCGACAAAGGGCACATTTGCCAGTGCCTATATAGTACATGGCCTGGCTCCCCAAGACGCTGCCTATGCTTACAGCATTCTCATTCAGCCCACTGCCGGGGAACTTGCCGCAGCGCAAAAGGAGCCCGGTTATTCCATTCTCCGTCGTGACCGGCAGGCGCATATCGTTTTCGACCGTGCTTCGGGGGTAACGGGGTATGCCGCTTTTGAGGCTGTCAGTTTGCCGGAAGATGAAGTTGTTGCGGATATTGCTTCCGAAACAATGGTAATGCGCCGTACGGCAGAGGACGGAACGCTGATTGTCAGCGTTTGTGACCCTGACCTGCACATCAAGGAAAAAACATATACTACTCCCGAGCCCAGTGCGTCGTCTTTCAAAACTTTGCATCTGAGAGGCGCGTGGAGTTTGGCTGTACCCAATGAAAAGGTAAAAGTACAGTCGGCAGGAGATGTTACGGAAATAACCGTTACCTGCCGGCACGGACAGCCGGTGGAATTCCGATTGAAGAAATAACGGGTTTTCTTTAGGTATTTTGTTCACCCCTTTCGTTCTTCCTGTTTCTTTATTGATGCAAAACAGGATGCGAAAGGGGTGTTTACATTTTATCCCTTTTGCCCTTCACCTTTCACAACTCCCTGTTCATGCGGGATAGCGGGTGAACCCTTTGATTTTGTCCATTCACAATTTCCTCACAGCCTGTTGTCCAAGAATGCCACACCTTAGTAACCCAAACACCTCACCTTAACTCCTCGAATTGCAGGGGTTTGCTCCCCAAACCTTAGGGCTTTGGTGTGTTATGCTGTGGCGTTTCAGTTGCTAAGGTGTGGTGTTTGGGGTGTTAAAGTGAGGTCTTTTGATAACAACAAATGTCTCGTAAGATGAATAGATTCGTTTCATGTGGGAAATAATTTCGTCTCGTGAGATGAATAATTTTATATCGTGAGACAAATAGTTTCATCTCGTGAAGTCGATTTGTTTTTTAAGGGAGAGTTGTCGAACTGATTGGTGTCATTGGGTATTTACAGAATGTATTTCACTTCCTTCACCCGTTATCCCGTATGAATAGGGAGTTGTGAAAGGTGAAGGGGTAATCTGCAAAAAGGAAAAAAGAGGTTGTTTCTTCCGATGATAGTATCTTATCTTATGAGGATATTACTTTTTTGGAACAGGATAGATAACAAGAAGAGGCTGACCGTTATGTCAGCCTCTTCTGTTCTGATATTATAACCTTAAAAAGAATTTATTATTTCAATGCCGTAAGCCAAGCGGGTACATAACCCAAACGGCGGCGGAGTTGCGCCTCATAGAGAGAATAAGGCTCTACGCGACTGCCTTGGCTTTCGATACGTTTGTTTTGTGGTACATCACTGATGAATGTTTCGGCAAAATTGATAGAAGCGCCGTGGAAACCGACGATAACGGGCGGTACTGTTTTGCTCCATGCAGAATTTTTATCCCACCATACAAACTGATTGTTCCAATTGCTTTCATAGCCCGTGCGGGTAGCATTCATATTCCAAATGATTAAATCCCCTAAATGATTAGGAACTTCGTATCGGTCTCCACCTTGACGGCTGGGAATGAAAGCGCCTGTACAGCGGTCTATCAATGTGGCACGCGGTTGTGATGCGTGAGCTTCGTAGCAAGCATCATCTCCCCATTGTACATTCCAGATAACGGCTCCCATGCTTGGTTTGGATACGCCACAACCGTGATACTGTCCGGCATTTTCCATCCATTCAGCCAACTCTCCGGCTTTAGGAATTCGATAACCGCTACTATGGTCGTATACTTTACCTATAAATACGCGTGAAGAAGAGTTGGAGCGTACGGCTGAATGTCCGCGATTGCCACTGATTTCTATGTCATAGGCCGACACATTGGCGCAACTAACCAAAGAGGCTGCTTCACTGACACTGATAAAATTAACACGACGCATCCATGAGTCGGTCAGGCGTACTAAGTCTATAAGCTTGTATTCGCTGTCATAAGAACCATTGTTACTGCTACTTTCATGGTGCTGGAATCTCTCTTCCGCTTTTCCTTCAAAAGCGATGTCTTCCACCCCTACATTTTCATAATGTTTGTATTCTTTGATAACCCAATTATATTTGGCTTCCACTTCGTGCATGATAGGCTCTTTGAAAGTAACCTTATTACCATTGACAGAAACCACTTGATGTAAATCATATATCTCCGCTCCATCTTTCACGATTGAAGTTGCAGCGTTCAAATCGCTGATGGGGTGAGGGGCTATTTCTTTGGCAACAAATTCCGGGTCATTGTTTTTCACGTAGAGACATACCCAGTCACCCGCCTTGATTTTAGAAGCACTACCCACGGTTATTTCAAACCCGCCTTTGGGAGTATCGGCGGTAACCTCGGTAATGTCGGATTTCATGTCAACACCGGAATAGTTCTTTATTTCAATCATCGTGGGACACGTCCACATATCACCGGGAGTAGCCATTGTGTTTTTAGCATTCATCTTGAGCGTAGTAAGATTTCTACCTGCTCCTTTGATAAGGAAACCGCCCATAGTAAGGCTGATGCTCTGATTTACCTCTTCTTCGGTCTGTAAAATGTAATTTCCTTTCGGGAAATAGATAATGGCGTTCAGAGGCTTCTCACCTTGTACCTGCATACGAATGGTGGAAAAATCCGGATTTTTTTCATTGATGTTGAGCGTACGTTTTGCCCCTGCTGCTTCCAAAGCCTTTAAGAATGCTTCCCGATCTGACTTGTCATCATCAGGTATGGCACCATAATGGGTTACATCAAACACTTTATATCCGCGAGCTATCAGCTCCTCCATTTCCGGTGGCGCTACTTCTCCGTGCATATATCCCGCATACGAAAAGTCGAGCAGTACATTGTTCTCCGAACCGGACACAAACTCTTTCCATGCATTGCAATAGTCGGCGTCAAAAGTCGTGTTCAGCAACTTGGCTTCCAGTGTCACTGTACGTTGGTATTGCTTGGAAGACGTAATGATAATGTTAATATTCTGTGTCTTTGTGGCAGATGTTGTGGCCGGAGCCTTGATTGATAATTCATCGTTTTCCAGTGTCACCGTCCAGCCGTCGGGAGCTTTTATTCTGGTTCTCACTACATCGCTTGTCTCCACTTCGTACTTGCGTTCTTCGTTAAGGAAGAACGTCAGCCCGTCTTCTGCTTCGCTGCCTTTTACTTTGAGGTAGAAGTTACTGATGACAGGGAAATCCTTTAATCCTTTGTCCGCTCCCAAAGTAAGGGATAGCTTACCGGCAGTTTCGTTATAAACGATGTCACTGAAGAGCGAGCTTACTCCTGCGCCTTTACCGCCGAATGCAGCGATGCGGCTGCGTGAGGTATCGGACAGATAGGCATAAGTGGTACCGCCGTCACAGGTTATTTTCCAGAAGCCTTCGTTGTCAATCTGCAATTGAGGAGAACGGTAAGCGGCTTCTATATCTTCCAGCGAGTAGGCATTCAGCGTTTTGCCGGATGGGTCGGTGAAGTCGAGATAATTACTGCCGTCGAAGCTATAAGCCCAGTTACCCTTTTCGGAGATTGTGATAAGGGGGAAGAAAGCGTCTACCTCTTCTCCGGCGCCGATATTGTAGGCGTTACCACCGGAAAGTTCTACTTTATAGCCTGTTTCGATGGGAGTGATACCTACGGGAATCTCGCCGGACAGCAGACTTTGGTAGCAAAGAATGGAGGCATTCAGTCGGTCGACCGTACCTTCAAAGGCGGCTACCTGCTCTTTCATATACTCGGCCTGTGCTTGTTTGTCGGCATCGTCGTCGCACGACTGCAGCGGCAGTAGCAGCAGGCTGCAAACGGCGGGAAGTAAAAGTTGTTTGATGTTCATTTTTCTCATACTTATGTGTTAGATTTGGTTTTTTATTTCTTTTCGATAAAGTTGAGGTAACGGGGGAAACCATCTTCCAGCACTACTGTTACACGGGTTTGCCCGTCGGTGTGAGTTATGGACAGGGTTTCCGCAGCGCTTGTCTCATCCAAAGTCCATGTTCCGTGGAAAGTCAGTGTAGCGGTGGTGGGGGAGGATACCCAACCGAAGTATTTATCGGACTGCGGACGCAGGTCGGGGTTGCAGACAGCTATTGAAAGCTGCTTGCCTGTGATGCGCTCCAATAGCAGCAGCTCCGTGTCCGAGGCGAGCAGCGCACCTTCATTCAGCCCTGTGGCAGGGGCAAACAAAGCGTATGCGGTTGTGTGCGAAGGTGTGTGCTTCACGATGTGCAGTGAATCTTGCTGCTGTTTTACTTCGAAGATACCGCCTTTGCGTACAAAACGTTTGGCGTCGGCGCGCATGCGTTCGGCCGTAGTGGCAGGTACTACAAGGAACTGATATTTCTTTTGTGCGGGCTTCGCGCCGTGCAGAAGATATGCTTTGGCGGCTGTCATTGTTCCCATTCCTTGCTCGGTAAGGCCGAAAGAGGATGGAGTGGTCTGCTTGCCGTAGCGAACGATAAGCGGGTCGTTTCCGGCAGGGATGAAGTATCCGGTAGAGCATGGATTTACAATCCAAGTATCTTTGGAAGAGGCGATGCTCAGTGAATCGCCCTCTGCCAACGGTTTGCCGTTGACTATCGTTGAGGCCTTGCCGTCCGTAACGCTTTGAAACAAGTTGGTGGCTGTAATCCATTCGTCAGGATATTCACCTTGTGCGCTTACGCCGCTGCCCATGCTGAACAACATGCCGTCGATGGCAAAGACTGACTTGCAGAAAGAGAGGTGAGTGGGAACGAAACGTTGGCTGCCCCATTTGTCGTCCTGGTCGAAGGCGGCGGCGAACAGACCGCAATCACCCCATGCCAATGCACCTGCAAAGTTGGTGGTGTGCGACCATTGGTCGAAACGGTCGGCGTTGTTGCCGTTGGGCAACATTGATTTCCAGTCGGTGTAGTGTACGGTGGTGGTACCGGGCATTACGTTCCAGTCCCATCCGCCTTTTTCAGCGCTTTTCTTGTCCTTGTAAGGGTAGCCGGAAGCCGCTAAAGAGCCTTCATATAATACTTCCAATGTACCGTGCGATTGGTAACGTCCGAAGCGGTTGGTCTTGTTATAGATTTCGCCACCCCAGAAACGGGTGGTGGGGCAGCGCATGGTGGCTACCCAATTCGCCTGACGATAGACGCCGGCCGGACTGTAGTTGAATTGATAAAAGCCGTCCAGTTTTCGGGGAGTGACGCCTTTGTAATGGTCGGTTTTGAAGAAGGCGTTGTAATAGGCGGCAAGTTCCGGGTCGAATTCTTTGCCGTCCATATCTCCGCCAATCTCTACCAGTTCGCGGAAAAGAGCTTTGGAAAAGTTCACGTCCAGCCCGTAGAGCGGGTGACGTCCGGCGAGGCTGTTGGCGTAGAAATGTTCCGTATCGGATGCGGAAGACGTAGCCATAAGGTATACGCTTACGATTGCCTTACTCATGCGTTGGTATGCATCGCGGGTGATACGGAAAGCAGTGCCTTTCAGCCGTCCCATATATTCCACCCATGTGCGGTAGGAGTACATATAGCCGTTGTAATGTGTTTTGTGGTGGAAACCTGTACCGTCGGGTTTCAGGATGTCTTTTTCACCGGGTACATATTGCGTACATGCCGAGAGATAACGTGAGAATGAACGTAGGTCTTCCGCTGCTTGTGCATTGTCCGGGTTATGGAGTGCGCATACAAACAGATGCGGAAGCACGTTGTACAGATAGTCGGAGTTGACGGTACGTTTCAGGATAGCGTCTTTCTGGTTGAGTTTATAAAACTCCATCAGTCCTTTTACCGATTCAATCAGTCGTCCCTGTTGTTCGGGAGTACAAACCGGCAGGGCGGAAAGAAAATCGACGGGAACGACACGTACGTCTGTGTACGAGTTGTATGGAAATGCGGGAATGCGTTCTATTACTCCGTCGTTCAGTACTTTATCCAGGTAAGGAGAAAATTCGGAACCTTCGGGCAGGTTCTCTTGTGCAGCGTATGCCAATGCACGTATGGCGGCGGCGAGTTTGCGGGTATCTTCAATCTTTACCGTTTCCATTTTGGTGGTATCAAAGGTTTTTATGAAGTCGATAGCACGCTGTACTTCTGCCTTGGTGGCTTTTGCCGGTTTCAAGGGATATTTTTTACGTAATTTCAGCAAGTCTTCGATAGAGGTATCGGAGATATTGCCGGATTGGTGGGTAACGGCGGATGGGATACTGTTGTCGGTTGCTTCTGATGCCTGGGCATGTGGTTGTCCTGCCAGGGACAGAAGTAAAAATAAGCCAAGAAAATTCTTCATAATATCAGTCTTTTAATTTTGGTTGCTAAATTCGGCATTTTGAGGGATATGTGAGGTATAAAAAAATACAGAAAAGGGGAGATTATTGTTCAAGGGGGAGTCTGATTTTGTAAAGCCCTGCTTGAGCTTTGTAAAATGGCACTTTGATATTACAGAGTGACACCTTACGGGGCTAAAGTGGTACTTTGTATTGCGTATGGTTATGGCTTGTTTTTTGATGTTAGTGTAAGCAATGAGAACTGATTGTATTCTGTTATGTATCAGCTTTCATCCGGTATAAGTCATTCAGAGCGTATCGAAGAATCTCTTCTCCAAATATATGCCAAGAGAGCAGATTCTGCGCTACGCTCTGAATGACAGAATTTGAATGGGGAAGTTAAGGATAAATGTATATAAAAGTGATTATTTTATCGTAGGATAAGGGGATAACTTCTTTGAGTATGTGTGACAAAGAGGTATGAAGCTAAAAAATCCCTTGCCATGGGGGCGGCAAGGGATTTTGGTTAAGAGCTATAGCTCTTGGATAGAGATTTGATTAAGGTTGAATTATATTTGAGGTCTTTGTTGCTCAGGTATTTCTTCAAAAGCAATCGGTTCTAATTTTACGTCTTTAATATGGAAATTTACGGGATTTATACCTGTATTTTTATTCGACACAAATTTTAATTCCAATTGTTCGTAGGCCTCTGATATATCTGCTATTTCTTTAATATCTGCAGCGCTCGGGCTTCCGGCTGTACTTGTAGTTGCCTTAGTAAAATCAAAGAAAATTTCTTGGTCTATCCATTTTTGTTCATCAACATCTGTTTGGGTAGGCTTTGTCGCTCCTAAATTAGCACTCTTTCCCAATGAGTTACAGAAGAATAAATTACCATCATTTTTTGAATATGTTCTAATGAAAATACGCATTTCACCTCCAACTTTGTCTGCTCTTAATTTAAAGGTTAGTTTGTGGTAAGTTGGCTGAAACTTCTGTTTGTGATGATATCCAATACTGCTTTTGAACCAACTACCTGATGGAGTGCCTAGAGTTGTAAATGAAATATAGTTTTCGCCGTTCTCATTTACAAGTGTTGCTTGAATTTCAGCTTCTGTATTGTTAAGAGCATACCAAAAATCACCATCTTGGAAATAGTCTATGCTGGTTACAGTCTGAAAATCATTACTAGTTAAATCTGCAATAGATTTTGTGATAAGATTTTCTTTCAGTTCTTCTCCTTCTAAATCAATACCAGGTGTTGGTGCCCATGGATCAATATCGCCCTTAGGGAATTTGATACCTGCATTATTCTGACCGATAGTTACTTCCATTCTGAAATATTTACCCTGGGGATATGTTATATCTTTAGGGGCTTTAAACATATAATTTTTACCACTATTGACTCCATAAACTTCTAACAATGTACTACCTTGTGTCATTATTTGTTCGGGAACAATAGCACGGTAAAGATAAGTTCCTGTGTTTTCTGTATTTGCTACATAGGACATAATTACATCTTGTTTGTTGGTAGTATTTGTTATTATTTGTGTAGTAAGGTCAATGTTGGCATCGGTGATTACATTCTTTAAAACTACTTTTTGAGGAGCTGTATCACCTACTTTATCTCCAGCTATAAGTACCTCTACCATAGCATAAGCATGACTATAATTCAGAGTGATGGGATCACCGTTATAGGTACTTTCATTTACCTTTGAAATAAGTACGTCGCTTAAATCATAGCTACTGTTACCTTCACCTTGAGTAGACTGGTCGGGTAACACATTCAGACTAGCAGCTGCTGCTGTTATATTTGCTGTATAAGGATAATATGCATAAAAGGTATAATCAGTTCCTTCTGTTAATGTAATTGCATCGCTTACGCTAACAGCTTTCCATTCATTATTATTATAGGTGTATTTACGATTACTCTGTGTACCATCACTACTAACAGCAAAGATACCAACTTCATCGCCCTCTCTCCAGGAGATTGTACGGTTTTCTTCATTATGGGTAGTTATAGTACGTGTACCTGTTCCACCATTTATAGTCATTGTAAACTCGGCAGGCGTACCTTTCTTTACAGTTGTTTGAGGTTCATTATCTTCTTGACTGCAACCGGTAGCTATAAATGCCGCTGCAAGGCAAAATGTTAAATGTTTTAAAGTTCTCATATTATTAAATTATTTTTGGTAGTTAATTAATACTTTTGGTGATATGTGTAATGTGAATGAAGTATGAAGTCTTACTTAGAATACACTAAGATTGTGCTTCTTCACCTTCACCACTAATTTTATCTCCTTCTTCCCAACCTGCGATAGGTGAGGAAGAACTATCGATAGTATAGCCGGTGTTGCTGACAGTAACATCGAATACATACTGCATCCCACGCTCAAAACTACCTATGCTGCTACCGATAGTATAAGTCTTCTTCTTCAGCGCATCAGGCAACTTGTTTGCATTGATAGTGGCTACATATCCCTGTGTACTGCCGAGAGGCATAACAAATGCTTCTGTGGTGCGTGCCACGGTGGCATCGGTAGACGAGGAAGTACGCATACGGAACGAGGCTACACTTTCTGTATCGGCACTGAAACGTCCCTCGACAACATTGAAACTACCGATGGTAGGTAGGCCGTTAAGGTCTACTGTCACATTATCGAGCTGTTCCGCCGTTATATCTCCCTCCGCACGGAAGTAAAATACCAAACGGCTCAGGGCGGGAGCAAGGCGCATGGAAGCCACCGTATTCTCTTTAGTGAGCGAGTTGGCACGTCCATACAATAGGGAAGATGCTTTCATGTCTCCCTGTTTGTCCAACTTCAGAGGCACCATACCTTCGGTTTCGAATGTTTCCTGACGCGGATAGTAGATGGCTACATCCCATACATCCTCACCTGTTGTAGGAAAGTAGGGAATGGCGTCTACTTGGTCGGGCTGGAAATAGTCGTCATACGAAGTCGGTGTAGGGCTGTAACTGAGATTAGCGTGCGGACTCACCACTTCGCTGCTGCCGCTTTTCAGCACATATACGCCGATTTTGTCCTCGGGCTTGGTCCAGGTAGTTCCTTCCTGCTGGGTGTCATAGTTGGTGTACACCTTTGCTTCGATAATGAGAGGGTATGCCTTAGGGTCTGCGGCAGGTGCTTCATCATCGCTGCAGGCGGTCAATAAAGCCCCTGCAAGGAAAAGAAATATGAGTTTGTTTTTTATCATAACGGATACCGTTTCTTTATTTGATTGCGTGTTATTCTTCTATTTTCTTCAGTGATACGCCGTCTATCAGGACACTTGACGGTTCGGATGCACTGTTTTGGAAACAGATAGAGAAGTTCTTCAAGTCTGTGGGAGTAGCATCCTCCGTATCGTTCATGCTGAACTGGTAGATGCTGTTGGCCACTTTACCGAAGTTGAAGTCGAGCGTGTAGTAGGTCCACTTACCCGAAGGGTTCGCCTTGCCGAAACCACCGTAGAATTTGCGATCCGCTTTCTTAGGCTGGCTTTGTGTGCACACAAAGAAACGTTGCAGGTCTTTACCGTTGGCATCACGCAGACGGATGAATACTTTTACTTGTCCCATGTCTTCGGACTTAGCCCAGAAACCCAATTTATACATACCCGGTTCTACGCTGCCTTCGTAACGTTGTGCCACGAACGACTTGTACCAGGTAGTCAGTTTGGGGTCTACGGAAAATTCCAATACTTTGCCGCGCTGCTTGTCGTTGATGATGCGGAAAGAAGCTGCGGTTTCATCGTTTACGGCGCACCAAGTACCGAATGTCACGTTGTCTTTGCTGCCATATTCTGTAGTGAGGTCGGCGTTGTCGAATTCATTGTCCTTTATCAATTCTTGTGCTTGCAGTCCGGCTGCCATAACCAGCATACCGAAAACGCTTAAAATAATCTTTTTCATGATAATAATTATTTTTAGTGGTTAATAAAACGCTTGTTTGAATTATTGTGCGGGTTTCACTTCAACGGTTACTTCACGTACTGTCTGTTCCGAATTCCATTTGTTGGCATTGGTAACGATGAAAGTGGCGGTATAGGTACCCGGTTCGCTGTAAGTGTGCTGATAGATGCCGAGACGGGCGTTTGTTCCCTTGATAGGAGTACCACGGTCGGGCTCTACGCTATGCGGCGACAGCTTCTGGCTTACCATCCATACATCGATGTCGTAATCCTGGGATTCGTTGACTGTTATTTTTCCATCCGTTACGACGTATTCTTGCGGTTGGAACATCATACTGTAGTTGCTGACAGTGAAGTTGTTCTGTACCTTGGAGGTGACAAAATGCGGCGTGAAAACGAACTCTCTTACCATGTCTTCCACTACAATCAGGTTTTTGTCCGGTTCGCGCTTCACGAGTTTAAGTTCGGTGATGTCGATGCGGGGGCGGTTGTCGTAGCTATATGTCTTTGTAGGGTTGTTCGGAAGAGTATGTCCTTCGCTTTTTATTCCTGTGTGAGGCTCCGCCAGATAACGGAAAGCAAGGTAGAAATCCTTATCTTTGTATTGGCTGAGATTGACAGCGGCATACGGCAGTTTGGCTGTGGTACTGGTTTCCAAGATAACACTTTTCAGGTATTCTTCATTGACAGCCGGATCCGGATCGGTAAGGTCGTGCCATTCTTCGGGGTTGATTTCTCCCGAACCGTCGTAAGTATCGGAAATCATGACGCGCAGGATACGGTCGCCCAAATAGTCATAATTTTCGGCATATTGCATCTTGGCGGAGTATGAAAGTCCGAGACTGTCTACTTCGGGCAGCGTGGTACGGTCTCTGTTGGCATAACGGTCGTTTTTCTCGCCGGAGTAGAAAGCTATGTAGTCGGGATTTCCGTCGAATTCGAAGGTGACAGGCTGACCGGCATACACTGCATCGGGTGTTTGGACGTTTACACCGAATTCTACACTTTCGGTTCCATCGCGATCGCATGAGGAAAAAGTAGCGAGCAGGCATAACGCCAGCAGTTGCGCAAGGCGTTTACCGGAAGTGGGATTATTATTTGTTTTCATATCGTTATGAACTGTTATTTATCGTTTCTATTATATACTTTAATCGGGTTACCAGCGTTCGTTCTGCTTACAGATGGTATTGGTGCTTAACTCGCACTGCGGTATGGGCAGATACAAATTACGCTCGGATATATTGTAGGCAGGAACGGAACGTACGTCGCTACGCTCATAACCCACTGTGGCGCTGGAAGCACCGCAATTAGGGTTCTCTGGAGCGGTTTGGTCGTAGAGCATACGTATGCGGTCGAAATAGAACTGTTCGCCGCGGCGGCGCAATTCCATGTGCCGGGGCACTTCAAAGCAGAGTTCGCGTGTCTGTTCTCTGAACAGTAATTGCCGCATGTTCTCCTTGTTGTCGGTTCTACCGGCTTCTCCTTGTAGGAGAGTTCGTGCATTGGAACGTTCGCGTACGCGGTTGAGGGCTTTTATACACTCATCTGTGGGGCCGTTCAGTTCGTTTTCGGCTTCGGCAAACATCAGTAATACGTCGGCAAAACGCATGATGGGGAAGTTGATGGACGAATTGTTACGTGCCCACGGACGTACGGGGTCGTATTCGGCACGCCATTTGCCGGGGTTGCCGGTGCGGCCGTAGTTGTTGGCGCTTGTCAGGTTGGCATCGGTCAGGTAGTTCTTTTCTATTTTTCCGGTCTTGTCATTGGCTTTATAAGTGTAGTCGGCGAAAGTCCACCAACGACGCTGGTCGCCTTTGTCTTTGGCTACATTTACTTTGTATTCTCTTTCCGCATCTCTGTCACTTTCCAGACCGTCTTCCAAGTAGAGGCGGTATAGTATCTTGGTAGCATCGTACCAGGCGTATGCGTAAGGTACATCAGGGTCGGTGGTGACACCTTGCGATATACCGATGTACAAACCTACTTTACCGCATTCGTTACTGCGGTCCATGCCATTGCCGTAGAACTCCACCTCGAACATGCTTTCGCGGGCTTCGAGGTCGTAACGATTGGAACACATATTGATGAAAAGGTCGCGATAGCCTTGGTGAGCAGGGTCTGTTTCTCCGTAAAGGTGATGCAGATTGCTGTCTATAACTTTCTTGGCATAGGTACGGGCTTCTTCCCAAGTATCGGCATAAACAGGATAACCGGACTGCCAGATATAGGCACGCGCCAATAATGCCTGTACCGTGGTACGGGAGATGCGTCCCGGGGCGTTCAGCTCGTCAGCGGGAAGACAGCCGCTTTCCGCCGCTTTCAGGTCACGGATAATTTGTGCGTATATAGCTTCCTGCGGAGACTTTTCCAAGAGCTGCGTGGTGAGGTCGCGGGTAGGAGTCAGGCGCAATGGCACTTCACCCCAATAGGCAACGAGATTCATATAGTAGAGTGCACGCAGTGCGCGAGCCTCGGCAATATACATTTTCTTGTTTCTTGCGCTTCCGCATTGTTCGTCTGTACGCTGATTGATGAGGTCGATAAAATCGTTGGCGCGGTTGATGCCGTCGTAGAGGGCAAGCCAGCAGTCCTTGATATAACCGTCCGTATTGTTGTGCGTATAAAGATTGGGTTGGAGGTTATCTTTACCGTAGCTGCGGTTGTAGACGAGAATATCTGTTCCGGAGTCGAGGTCGCCCCACAAGTATTGTCCGTAAGTTCCCGCATAACCCAATACGTCGTATACACCGGCTAATCCGGACATACAAGAGGTTTCATCCTGATAGATGGTCTCCGCATCGGGATTGTCGTAAATTTCAGTGTCCAGGAAGTTGCATGAGGTGCAGAGTCCGGCACTTAGCAATATATATATCAACTTTTTCATGGTGTTTATATCTTTTTAGTTACTTCTGAATATCATATTACAAACCTAACTTCACGCCGAATGTATAGGAACGGGTGCGAGGGTAGGAGGAATAGTCGAAACCGCGTGTCATAGCCGAGTTACGGGTAGATACTTCGGGATCGTAACCGGTATATTTGGTCCACGTCCAAATGTTCTGTGCGGATACATATACACGGAGCGAACGTATCTTCAGGTTCTTCAGCATCTTGGTGGGGAAGCTGTAACCCAGCTGCACATTCTTTAACCGCAAGAAAGAAGCGTCTTCTATTTCTCGGTCGGTATTGATGTTGGTCAGGCTGCGGTTGGGAGCACACAGATAATTGGTGTAGTTACCTTCGGTAATGCTGCCGTCCGGGTTAACCGTACGCGGTGTCCAGTGGTTGGCGGCGGAAACAAGCTGGTTAGTGTGCTTGCTGTTGAGCGATTCCAGACGGGTACGGTTATAGTTGATAACGTCGTTGCCGTAAGACCATTGGAAGAATACGCTCAAGTCGAAGCCTTTCCACTCGAAGTTATTGGTGAAACCTCCGGTGTGGATGGGCAGACCGTGACCGATAATCGTTTGGTCTTCAGCCGTTACCTTACCGTCGCCGTTCAAATCTTTCAATTTTACGCTACCGGGCTGGATGTTGCTGCGAACTTCAGTATTATTGGGTATCTCAGGCTTCAATACGTATTGTCCGGGAGCCACTTCGTTGAAGTCTTCGTACTGATAGACACCGTCGTATACATAGCCGTACATCTCGGATAGCGGGTGTCCCACCTTACAGATATAGTTGTTAGTGGTTATCACGCTGCTGTAACGGCTCTCCTGTCCGTCGGAAAGTCCTGTGACTTTACTCTTGTTGAAAGAGATATTGAAGTTGGTGGTCCATTTGAATTTGCCCTTACCGCCTACAAAGTTTACGGTATTGATAGAAAATTCAAGACCGCGGTTGTTGATACTTCCGATATTTTGTTGTACGGAAGAGAAACCGAGCGAACCGGGCACTTCGGCGTAGAGCAACAGGTCTTTGGTGTCTTTGTTGTAGATATCGATTTCACCGTTGATACGGTTGTTGAAGAAACCGAAGTCCAAACCGATATTCGTTTGGTAGGTAGTTTCCCATTTCAGGTTTCTGTTACCTATCTGACTGTTGTAGATGGCTGAAGTGAGCATATTGTTGAATGCGTAGTTCTGGCCGGTGGCATAGAGCACGGAAGAAGCGTAGTCATTGTAAGTATTGTTGTTACCGGTAGCTCCCCAACCTACACGCAGTTTCAGGTTGGACACGAATGTATCTTCCAAATTCATGAACGGCTCGTCGGAAAGACGCCATGCAAATGATGCCGAAGGGAAATAACCCCATTTGTTGTAGGGGAAGCGTGACGAACCGTCGGCGCGGATGGTAGCGATCAATATGTAGCGTGACTTCCAGTCGTAGTTGAAACGCGCGAAGTAAGACATCAGTTTGCTTTCCACGCTGGTGGTAGTGATGGAGCGGGGAGTACCGCTATCCAACCCCCAGAAACCGAGGCTTTCCCATGTGATAAGTCCCGAACCGGCTCCCATCACCGTAGTGCGGTCACTGGAAAGAGAAGCTCCGAGAAGTCCTGCCAGATTGTGATCGCCGAAACGGCGTTTGTAGTTCAATGTGTATTCGTTGGACCAACTGTTACGGTCTTTGTCGGAGAAATTACCGTTTACACCGCTTGCGGAGTATTTGGGGTCTCCCTGATAAGTATCCGAGTTGTAGAACGTCCGGCGCACATCTTGTCTCCACGTATAGTTGAACGTGGCTTTGAAAGTCAGGTTCTTGATAATATCCCAAGTCAGATACGTATTCAGGTTCAGTTGGCGTGTACGGGTCTGGTCGTACGAGTTCTGTACGGTTTTCATGGGGTTGTACGGATAGTTTCCGCTCTCATCCACCATGTTGTTAATCAGGTCGTCTTTCTCATTGTAAGTAACCGGACGGTAAGCGAGTACCTGATAGAGGTAATATTGAGATGTACCGCCGCCCGACTGTGAGGGTGCCGAACCTTTGGACAGGTTATTGGCAAAGTTCATCGTTGCTCCGAACTTTACGGATTTGCTGATGTTCTGGTCGAGAGTAAGGCGCGCCTTTAAGCTCTCGTAAGAGGAGTTGATGATAACGCCTTGCTGGTTATAATAAGAAATACTCGAGCTATAACGGGTGTTTTTACTACCGCCGGAAAGAGATACATTGTGGCTTGTCATGGGAGCGCCCCGATATACCTCGTCTTGCCAGTTATAATAAGGTATGTAATCGTAATCGGCCAATGTGCGTTTACGTCCCAATGCTTCGCTATATCCGAAGTAGGTATCGTTCAGTTCTTTCTCGGTCAACATTTCGGTCTGCAACTTCATAAACTGCTTACCGTTCATGATGTCGAGGAATTGAGGCTGTTCCTGCCAGGTAAAGTAACCGTCGTATGTCACGCGGGGAGCACTCTCTTTACCGCGTTTGGTAGTGATGATAATTACGCCGTTAGCGCCGCGCGCGCCATAAATGGCGGTTGCGGAAGCATCTTTCAGAATGTCCATGGACTCGATGTCACTCGGGTTATAGGCGGCGGCGTTGGGGTCGTCGGTCGCAAAACCGTCGATAACATACAACGGAGAACCGTCGGAGTTGTCGGAAACCGTATTACTACCGCGGATAACGATGTTCGCTGCCGAACCGGGACGTCCGTCACCGCTTACCACTTGCACACCGGCAACACGTCCGCCTAATGCCTGGTCGAACGATGCGACAGGAGTTTTATTGAGTTCTTCCATGTCTACTTTCGCCACAGAACCGGCAAGGTCGCCTTTCTTGGCGCTACCATAACCGATGGCTACTACTTCATTCAGCATCACGCCGTCTTCTTTCATTACGACATCGATTACTTTATTCTTTCCTACCGGAATTTCACGGGTGGTGTAACCGATAAAGGAGAAAACAAGAATGGCTTTCTGATTAGGTACTTCAATCGAGTATTTGCCGTTTATATCGCTGATAGTACCGATTGTGGTTCCTTTTACAGTAATGTTGGCTCCGATAACTGTTTCTTTAGTCTCATCGGTAACCGTACCTGTAATTTTGATTTGTGCTTGCAGCGCAGTCAGCGAAAGCAGCAAAAAGAATAAAAGAGAACTCGCTCTTTTAAAGCTCACGGAATGGTTTCTTTTCATATTATCAAAAATAAGATTATCTTATGCTGTTTTTTAAATCCGGTGGCAAAGTTATAAATATATATAAAAACATTCTTCTATAATAGTACAGACAGAGTACATTTTCGTACAAAAATAAAATTGTACATAAAAAGAAAGCCACATCAGAGTATGGTGTAGCTTGTGTAATGACATAAATAAGGCACGAATCGTACAGAATACTACGGATTTTTATTCCTTATCCGTAAGATGCCGTACAATTCGTGCCGGAGTATTTCCTGACTTCTGATTTCAGACTTATACACTCATAAATCCGAAATCATAAATCAAGGAATCATTTGTCTTTTCTCAGTTCTGCAAAGATAAGTCCTTCCAGTTCTTCCGCCAGTTCCGGGTTGTCCAGAATAACTTGTTTGGCGGCGTCGCGTCCTTGTGCGATTTTGGTGTCGTTATAGCTGAACCAGGAACCGCTTTTCTTAACGATACCCAGTTCCGCACCCAGGTCGATGATTTCTCCTGCGCGCGAGATGCCTTCGCCGAACATAATGTCGAATTCTGCACGACGGAAAGGAGGAGCTACCTTGTTCTTTACAACTTTCACTTTGGTCTGCTTACCGATTACTTCTTCTCCGTTCTTGATAGCCTGGCTTCCACGGATGTCGAGACGTACGGAAGCATAGAACTTCAACGCGTTACCTCCGGTGGTTGTTTCGGGGTTACCGAACATTACACCGATTTTTTCGCGGAGCTGGTTGATGAAGATACAGGTTGTACGCGTCTTGCTTACGGCGGATGTCAGCTTACGCAGCGCTTGTGACATAAGACGTGCCTGCAAGCCTACCTTGTTGTCGCCCATATCGCCTTCAATTTCGGCTTTCGGGGTCAGGGCGGCTACGGAGTCTACCACAATGATGTCGATGGCGGAAGAACGAATCAGTTGTTCTGCAATTTCCAATGCCTGCTCGCCGTTGTCCGGTTGCGAAATCAAGAGGTTGTCTACATCTACGCCGAGTTTGGCCGCATAGAAACGGTCGAAAGCGTGCTCCGCATCGATGAACGCCGCGATGCCGCCCGCCTTTTGCGCTTCGGCGATGGCATGGATCGCCAACGTGGTCTTACCGGAAGATTCCGGACCGTAGATTTCAATGATACGTCCGCGGGGATAACCGCCTACACCCAATGCTACGTTCAGTCCGATAGAACCGGTAGGGATTACTTCTACTTGTTCGACGCTTTCATCGCCCATTTTCATGATAGAACCCTTACCGAAACTTTTTTCTATCTTATCCATGGCAGCTTGCAGTGCCTTTAGTTTTTCGCTTGCTGCCATATTATTTCCGTTTTCAAAATTAAGTTCGTCTTTCTTTGCCATATAAAATAAATAATTAGTGTTTAGTGGTTAGTGATCGGTGGTGAATGATTAATGAGCGGGATCGCACGGCATTAATCACTGACCGTTGCTCACTAATCTTTATTACAGGATTTGTGCGGCGTGGTCTTTGGTCTTTACTTCCTTGGGCGTGATGATACGCTCGATCACTCCTTCTTCATTAATGATAAAGGTGGTGCGGAAGGTGCCCATATATTTACGTCCGTACATGCTCTTTTCACCCCATACACCGAATTGTTCTACCAGTTTCTTGTCTGTGTCTGCAATAAGGGTAAAGGGCAGGTTGTTCTTTTCGATGAATTTTTGGTGAGACTTCTCGTTGTCTACGCTGACTCCGATAACTTCATAACCGGCCTTGCGCAAGTCGGCATAGTTGTCGCGCAGGTTGCAGGCTTGCGCCGTACAGCCTGAAGTTGAGTCTTTTGGATAAAAGTAAAGTACTATTTTCTTTCCTTTATAATCGCTCAGACGAATTTCTTCGCCTTTTTCATTGATACCCAGTATTTCGGGCGCTTTATCTCCTACGTTCATATAAATTAAAAATTAAGAATTAAGAATGAAGAATGAAGAATTACCATGCGGCGTGTGTTGTGCAACCAAATTCTTCATTTTTCATTCTTCATTCTTCATTAAACTAAATTTCCAGGTCTCCGTCAACTACTTCATGCCAAGGCAATCCTTGCTTGTTAAGCTGTTCCATGAACGGATCGGGATCGAATTCCTCCACGTTCCATACGCCCGGTTTTTTCCACAGGCCTTTGAGGAACATCATGGCGCCAATCATGGCGGGAACGCCGGTTGTGTAGCTCACGCCCTGCATGCCTGTTTCCTTGTAAGCTTCCTGGTGGCTGCAATTGTTGTATATATAATAGGTGTGTTCCTTGCCGTCCTTCAAACCGCGGATACGGCAACCGATGGAGGTTTCGCCTTCGTAATTCTCGCCCAAATCCTGCGGGTTGGGGAGTACGGCTTTCAGGAATTGCAGCGGAACGATTTTCATGCCGTTGTATTCCACCTCGTCGATACGTGCCATGCCGATGTTTTGGATAACACGCAGGTGCGTAAGGTATTCTTGTCCGAACGTCATCCAGAAACGTGCACGCTTGATGGTGGGGAAGTTCTTTACCAGAGATTCCAGTTCTTCGTGATAAAGAAGATAAGAGTCACGCGGTCCGATGTTCGGGTAGGTGAGCGCTTTATGGATTTCCAGCGGCCGGGTGGTTACCCACTCGCCGTTTTCGTAATAACGTCCGTTCTGGGTGATTTCGCGAATATTGATTTCCGGATTGAAGTTGGTTGCAAACGCTTTATGATGATTTCCCGCATTGCAGTCTACTATATCCAGGTATTGAATTTCATCGAAGTGATGCTTGGCGGCGTAGGCGGTATATATGCCGCTTACACCCGGGTCGAAACCACAACCGAGGATAGCTGTCAGTCCGGCGTCTTCAAAACGTTTTTTGTATGCCCATTGCCAGCTGTATTCAAAGTGAGCGACGTCTTTCGGCTCGTAATTGGCCGTATCCAGATAATTCACTCCGCTTTTCAGACAGGCTTCCATGATGGTAAGGTCCTGATAGGGGAGAGCCACATTTATGACGATTTCAGGTTTGAAACTATTGAAGAGCGCCACCAGTTCGTCCACGCTGTCTGCATCTACCCGGGCGGTTTTGATGTTAGGGTTACCGATTGCTTTCACAACGGCGTCACATTTGGATTTGGTGCGGCTGGCAATCATGATTTCTGTGAACACATCCGGATTTTGAGCCACTTTGTGCGCAACAACGGTACCTACACCGCCTGCACCGATAATAAGAACTTTACCCATTTCTTCTACTTACAAAAGTTTTAAATATGATTATCATTTTTTCAAAGAGCAAATATAAGGCTTAATTCTCAGATAAACATTAAAATCCTGCTAAATACTTTGGGGAAAGTACTGCTATTTCTAAACAAAGGGTTTGCTTTTGGGTTATTTTACATATCTTTGTTCCGTAAAAATTAACTTAAACAAAAAATAGCAATGAAGAAAGTATTTGTTTCCCTTTGTATGGCGGCTACTCTGATGGGGCTGTCATCGTGCGCTTCGACTAAAAATGCCGCAACTCTCTCTTCTCTGAGTGGCGAGTGGAATATTATTGAAATAAACGGCAGTGCGGTCGTGCCCGCTCCGAATCAGGAATTCCCTTTCATCGGTTTTGACACAAAGACCGGAAAAGTCTATGGAAACAGCGGTTGCAACCGCCTGATGGGCTCTTTCGACGTGAATGCCAAGCCCGGACAGATAGACCTGGGAGCGCTGGGAAGTACCCGTATGATGTGTCCTGACATGACAGTCGAAAAGAATGTGTTGGCCGCTTTGGGGCAAGTAAAGAAATATAAGCAACTGGGCAAAGAGAACATGGCGTTGTGCGGTTCTTCCAACCGTCCCCTTATCGTATTGCAGAAGAAGGAAGCTTCTTCCAAGTTGTCCGACCTGAATGGCAGATGGATAATCAGTGAGGCCGGCGGGCAGGCTATTCCTTCCGGAATGGAGAAACAGCCGGCTATCGAGTTTGACATTGCGGAAAAACGCATGCACGGTAATGCCGGATGTAACATCATCAACGGTTCTTTTGATGTGGATGATGCAAATCCTGCGGCCATTTCGTTCCCGAGAGTCATCAGCACTATGATGGCATGCCCTGATATGGAAGTGGAAGGCCGGGTCTTGAAAGCGTTGAATTCCGTTCAGTCTTTCGGTAAGCTGGCAGGCGGCGGTATGGGCTTCTATGACACGGATAATAACCTTGTGATGGTATTGGTAAAGAAATAACGGACTTTTGTACGTTATTCAATATAAGATTCCACGGATTTCACAGATTTATTTTATTCTTTATTCTGTGAAATCCGTGGAATTTGCGCTTAATCAAAGAAACAAACAGTAAGTGTTTCTTATTTTTACATATTCCCTTTTTTTCTCAGTCCGGCACGTATGCGGCTTAATGATTGCGGAGTGATATACAGGTATGAAGCCAGGTATTTCAGCGGTACATCCTGCAATAGTTCCGGGTTCTCTTCCATTAATGTAAGATAACGCTCTTTGGCGGTAGGCGGCGCCCCATAAGCCAGTGTCGAAGCGTCTACTGACAATATTTCACGTTCAAAAATCTTCCTGCCGAAGTTTGCCATCTCGATAGAGTGTGCGAACAGAGCTTCCAATTTGACTTTACTGATGCAATAGGCTGTACTGTCGTTTACAGACTCGATATTGACCTGAGACGGTTTGTCGTCCACATAGCCCCATGAAGAGAATGCGGCATCACCGGGACTGACGAACCATAAGGAGTTTTCCGTTCCGTCTGCCAGATAGTATGCCCGCCATATACCTTTCTTTATGAGGTAGAAATTAGAATTCCGTTCTCCTTTCTCTATTATGAGCTCTCCTTTGGAAAAAGCAACTTCTTCCATATGAGACAATAGCTCAAATAAACTTTTCTCGGGCAGTTTATACTTCTTGCAGAATTTCTTTAGCATGATTTCCATGCTGCAAAGATATTGATTTTTCCTTGCCATTTCTTTTCCTGCCTATATAAATAATGAGTATGAAAAGAGCGGTCAACAGTTCCGCCAGCGGGGTAGCCAGCCAAATTCCCGGTTTACCCAGCAACAGCGGAAGTCCGTAAAAGCAGAGTGTCAGTAGGATAAATCCGCGCAGCAGCGTGATGAAAGTGGCGTATTTGGCACGTTCCACACTCTGAAAATAGCCGATGGAAACTATGTTAACCGCAAAAAACACGAAACCGGATGCATATAGAGGCAAACCTTTCACTGCTATGTCATAGGCAGGATAACTCCGGTCGATGAACATGGCGACAATCTCCCGGCTGCAGAATATTGTAACCAGCGCAAAGCATATTCCGCAACCAATGGCTGTCTTTAAGGCGAGCAGGTAGGCTTGGCGTACACGAGGCGTCTCGTTGAGCCCGTAATTGAAGCTGATAATAGGCTGCGCCGACTGCGCAATGGCATTGTATACCATAAATATAATCGGGAAGAAGTAGCAGGCAATGCTGAATGCCGCCACACCGTCTTCTTTCAAATAATGAATGAATACAAGGTTGCCGACAAACATCATGCAGGCAATCGCCACTTCACACAGAAAGGCGGATGAACCCAGCCGGCACATATAACCCACATTGCGTTTCATCAGCTTCATGCTGTTGCGGCTGAGCTTCACCGGATAGAACCGCAGGGCACAGTTGCGCCGTGCGAGATAGACAATAATCATCAGCGCTCCCACCGTCGTTCCTATGGCACTTGCGAAAGCAGCGCCGAACATCCCCCAGCCGAAGGGGAAAATAAACAGATAATCGAGTATGATATTCAGAACGGCGGCAACTATATTGCACAACATGGCGAAGTTGGGCGAACCGTCCAGTCGCAGGAAAAACATTCCCGAATTAAGCAGGGCCGTAAAAGCGGAGAATGGCACGAACCAGCGCATGTATTCTACTGCCAAAGGTTCGAGCCGTTCCGAACCGCCTAACAGATGCACCACTTGCGGCGCAAACAGGCAAAACAGGGTGGAAGTGCATATCAGCAACAAGGAGGATACCACTATGGATTGTGTAATGTTGATACGTGCCATTTTGGGCTTATTGTGCGACAAGTGGATGGAAGCCACCACAGATGCTCCTACGCCGAACATCAGGCCGATACCGGTGGAGAATAACCATAGCGGCGCCACGATGTTAACGGCGGCAAGGGCATCGCTGCCTATACCTTTTCCCACAAAGATACCGTCGGTAATGACGAATAATGCGGAAAATATCATTCCCAGTACGGTAGGGAGCAGTAATTTGCGGAATAATGCCGCAATGTCCATGTTCTTGAAGTCAATGCTGTCTCTCATCTTTTCCATAATCTTCAGTCTTCTATATATTATTGTAATCTGTTTCTTCGTTTAAGAAGTCCGGCTGCTAATGTTTATTTGTTCCACCGTGGGGAAGTTTTCATTCCACCGTGGAGAAACTTGTGTTCCATCATGGAGAAGTTTCTGTTCCACCATGGTGGAACGAATAAATAGTAGCAATGCCTCTTTTTAGACAGTGTTTTGATTTCATTTCGGCTTTCCTTTGAGAAAGCCTGAAAAAAGAAAATCAAAATACTTGTCTTAACTGTCTCAAACACTCTCTTTTCTTTTTCGGGGGGCAAAAGTAGGACTTTTGAACGGGATAGAAATTAACAAATGGTAATTTCCGACAGAAAAAATATATTTAACTCTGCCAAACTGACAGACAAACTGTCACATTCATAAATCTGCCGCCTCCTTGAACAATTTGGCACGACGTTTGTCTTTTTATTGGCGTCTGCCAACGAGGCGGACACCGAAACTGAATAATAACAAATAAAATAATAACGATCATGGGAAAAATTATTGGTATTGACTTAGGAACAACAAACTCTTGCGTTTCCGTATTCGAAGGAAACGAACCTGTAGTAATTGCAAACAGCGAAGGCAAGCGCACCACTCCTTCTGTTGTGGCGTTTGTGGACGGTGGTGAACGTAAGGTGGGTGACCCTGCAAAGCGTCAGGCTATCACAAACCCGACGAGAACAGTGTTCTCAATCAAACGTTTTATGGGTGAGAACTGGGATCAGGTACAAAAAGAAATAGCCCGCGTGCCTTATAAAGTAGTGAAGGGTGACAACAATACTCCGCGTGTGGATATTGACGGACGTCTCTATACTCCGCAGGAAATCTCTGCAATGATTCTGCAGAAAATGAAAAAGACCGCTGAGGATTATCTGGGACAAGAAGTGACGGAAGCCGTTATTACCGTTCCGGCTTACTTCTCCGATTCTCAACGTCAGGCTACCAAAGAAGCCGGCCAGATTGCCGGTCTGGAAGTAAAGCGTATTGTGAACGAGCCGACTGCCGCAGCTTTGGCTTACGGTATCGACAAGGCGCATAAGGATATGAAGGTTGCCGTATTCGACCTCGGTGGCGGTACATTCGATATTTCTATCCTTGAGTTCGGTGGCGGTGTGTTCGAAGTATTGTCAACCAACGGTGATACTCATCTGGGTGGTGATGACTTCGACCAGGTTATCATCGACTGGCTGGTTCAAGAGTTCAAGAACGACGAAGGTGCTGACCTTACTCAGGATCCGATGGCTATGCAGCGTTTGAAAGAAGCTGCCGAAAAGGCAAAGATCGAATTGTCTTCTTCTACCAGTACGGAAATCAACCTGCCGTACATTATGCCGGTAGGCGGTGTGCCCAAGCATTTGGTTAAGACTCTGACGCGTGCCAAATTCGAGGCTTTGGCTCACAATTTGATTCAGGCTTGTCTTGAACCTTGCAAGAAGGCTATGAGTGATGCCGGTTTGGGCAACTCCGATATAGATGAAGTTATCCTTGTAGGTGGTTCTTCACGTATACCGGCTGTACAGAAATTGGTTGAAGACTTCTTCGGTAAAGTTCCTTCCAAAGGCGTGAATCCGGATGAGGTAGTAGCGGTAGGTGCTGCCGTACAGGGCGCTGTTTTGACAGACGAAATCAAGGGTGTTGTATTGCTGGATGTTACTCCGCTGTCTATGGGTATCGAGACTATGGGTGGTGTAATGACCAAGCTGATTGACGCCAATACGACTATTCCTTGCAAGAAGAGCGAAACATTCTCTACCGCCGCCGACAACCAGACGGAAGTTACTATCCACGTATTGCAGGGTGAACGTCCGATGGCTGCACAGAACAAGTCAATCGGTCAGTTTAACCTGACAGGTATCGCTCCGGCACGTCGCGGTATTCCTCAAATCGAGGTAACATTCGATATCGATGCCAACGGTATCTTGAAAGTATCTGCCAAGGATAAGGCTACCGGTAAGGAACAGGCTATCCGTATCGAGGCTTCCAGCGGTTTGAGCAAGGAAGAAATCGAAAAGATGAAAGCCGAAGCCGAAGCAAATGCCGAAGCCGATAAGAAAGAACGTGAGAAAGTTGACAAACTGAACCAAGCCGACTCAATGATTTTCACTACTGAAAATCAGCTGAAGGAACTGGGCGATAAGTTGCCTGCCGACAAGAAAGCTCTGATTGAAGCTGCCCTTCAGAAACTGAAAGATGCTCACAAAGCACAGGATTTGGCTGCTGTTGATTCTGCGATGGCTGAACTGAATACTGCTTTCCAGGCCGCAAGCGCTGAAATGTATGCTCAGAGCGGTGCTCAGGGTGGTGCACAAGCCGGTCCTGATATGAATGCCGGACAACAAGGCGGAGCTCAGGATAATGGCAATAAGCATGGGGATAATGTACAGGATGCTGACTTTGAGGAAGTGAAGTAAGTATCGGTAAACAACGATAACTACAAATAGGAATATAGGGTGTAGCTCAATGAGTTATACCCTATTTCTTTTTATATCACTTTTCTTTGACTTTATTTCTATGTCATCTTCATGCGGTGGCAATCACGATAGTGGATGGGGAAAAGACAAAGACGAGGATGAACGTAACTGAGCAATCCGTTGTGCAAAAATGGCAAAATGGCTTTGCAAACCGATTAAGAGTGGCAAGGGCAGATAGTATCTTATTTGTAATCATATAGAGCAATGCGTAAAGTAAATTTGACCAAACATCTTTGTTAATGCAATAAAGTGATAGACAGCTTTACATACGCCCCATTATGAGAACCTGCCGTTTGAAGTGCCGGAATCGTGGGTATGGTGTAGGTTGGAAAATATTGTATGCGAATTAAAATACGGAACTTCTGAGAAATCATCAAGTGTGGGTAAAATAGCTGTTTTACGAATGGGGAATATTACTAATGTTGGTACAATAGATTATTCGAATTTAGTGTATTCTTCGAATGATGAAGATATTGAACAATACTCTCTTGAAAAAGACGATTTACTGTTTAATCGCACAAATAGTAGTGAATGGGTTGGAAAAACAGCAATCTATAAGGAAGAACAACCAGCCATATATGCAGGCTATCTTATTCGTATTAGACCTTTATTGATTTCTCCTGACTACCTTAACACTGTAATGAATAGCGGTTATTATCATGATTGGTGTTATGATGTGAAAACAGATGCTGTTAATCAGTCTAATATCAATGCCCAAAAACTGTCGCAATTAATGATACCTATTCCTCCATTAAAGGAACAAGGAAGAATTGTAGCAGAGATGGATAAGTGGATTTCGTTAATTGACATAGTCAAGAATGGTAAAGGTAATTTGCTGACTGTAATAAAACAAGCCAAGAGCAAAATTCTTGCCCTTGCTATTCACGGAAAACTCGTACCGCAAGACCTGAATGACGAACCTGCCATAGAACTCTTAAAGCGCATAAATCCCAACTTTACACCTCGTGATAACGGGCATTATACGCAGTTACCTGAAGGATGGACAGTTTGCAGGCTTGAACAAATTACAAACTATGAACAACCTACTGCTTATATTGTAAACTCAACAACTTATGATGATTCCTATTCAACACCTGTTTTAACAGCAGGTAAATCATTTATTATAGGCTATACCAACGAAACTGCTGGTATATACTCAAATCTTCCTTGTATAATCTTTGATGATTTTACAACTGATTCAAAAAAAGTTAATTTCCCCTTTAAGGTAAAATCATCAGCAATGAAGATTCTAAAAATACACACTGATATTGAAGTTGATTATGTGGCAATGTTTATGAGCATTACCAAATTGGTAGGTGGCACTCATAAACGATATTGGATTTCTGAATACTCAAAATTAGAAATACCCATACCACCAAAGGCTGAACAAAAACGAATTGTTTATACAGTCCGTGAAATCTTTACACAATTAAATGAAATAATGGAGAGTTTATAGGCTCTTCATTATCATACACAAAGATATAAAAAACTTATTTATAGCCTCTACAATCCTTTGCTGCTCTTTGTAAGGTGGAATAGGTACATCAATCGCCTTGAACAGTTTCTTATTCAAATGCGGAATGGCAGAACCAACCTTATTCTCTCGCAATATCTCCCTATGTAAGTTGATAATTTGCAATACATACTCGGTATTCATATTCTCATTGATAGATAACAGTTTAAAAGTGCTACCTTGATAACCATCTATTGGGGTTCTGAATACCTCTCCAGAGTTCTCTCCGTCAACTAAAATCAAAAGAGAATTTGCTGCTATATATTTACCAGAAGTCAAAGTCTTGGCATTACGCTTACCACGCAAATATTTGACATCAAGATTTATTCGTTCTATACCATTTTGCTTATCACCATCAATTAACGAACATAACATTTGCATGGGTACAACTGTCCATCCTTCAGGTAACTGCGTATAATGCCCGTTATCACAAGGTATGAAGTCGGGGTTTATACGTTTCAGCAGTTCAATGGCTGGTTCGTCATTCGGGTCTTGCGGTACGAGCTTGCCGTGAATGGCGAGGTCAAGGATTTTGGCTTTGGCTTGTTTTATTATAGTCTGTAAATCGGCTTTTCCTTGTTCTATTTGGTCTATTAAAGCAAACCAATGTTCTATTTCTTTTGATATTCTCTCTTGCTCTTTTTGTGGAGGTATCGGAATACAAACATCATTAATAACAGCAACAGAAAGTCCAGGTTGGGCAGTAGCGGTGGCATATTGATTTAAGTTTAAAGCTGTCAATGTGTAATATGCCCACATTAAATCTACATCACAATATCTTTCCACAACAACAGCATGTTCTGTTGCGTAAAACTTTCCTTTAGCAATATTGATATTTCCACAAAGTGCTCCTTGCCTTCCGATGATTGAGAAATCTCCTTCTCTGTTATATGATGCAACAAATCCCCTAACGCCATTGCCGCCATAACATTTGTAAGGATGTAATTCTGTGGTGGTATCCTTAATATCTTTTGCTGTTATGTTTTTTCCTGCTTGAAGCGCAAACACCTCACCTAAAGTAGACAAACACCATCTATTAGGTAGCAAGTAGGGATAATGGGGCGTATCGGAAGTTTTTACCGACTTCTTACTCTTTTTAATTTTCCTCTCTTTTATCAATCGTCCTTTTTCAGCCTTGATTCGTTCAAGCAATACAGATGCAGGCTCATCGTTTGGGTCTTGCGGAACGAGTTTGCCACGAATAGCGAGGTCGAGTATCTTTTGACGTAATTTCTTTGTATCCATACCGATTAGTCTTTATCTAAGAAAAGGTTGCAAAACTCATTTAGTTGTTGTTGCATGCGCTCCTGTGGAATGAGGATACGTTTGTATTCTGCTATCATTGTTGGACTCATACTTCTGCTCATTGCGTATTCCACCACTACCTTGTCGGCTTCCGGGCAAAGGATAATGCCGATAGAAGGGTTTTCGTTAGAACGCTTTACATCTCTGTCGAGTGCTTCCAAATAAAATTCCAACTGACCGAGGTCGTGCGGATGGAATTTTGTCTTTTTCAATTCTACAGCTACCAATGCTTGTAAGCCACGATGGAAGAACAGCAAATCAGCCTTAAATGTAGATGCACCTATATTGAGACGATACTCTTGGTCCATAAAGATAAAGTCCTTTCCAAGCTCAAGAATAAACTGCTTCATGTGTTCTACCAAGCCTTTTCTAAGTTTGGATTCGCTATGTTTCTTAGGCAAGTTCAAGAAATCAACGAACAATGTGTCCTTAAACATTATAGGGGCATTGGGGTAAGCACCAAGTAAGCCTTTCGACATATTGTCTTTACTGCTCAATAAAGCTGTATATGTTTGATTCGATATACAACGCTGAAGTTCTCGCTTCACTAAATGTTCTTTATTGGCATAGAGTATATAGAACATCCGCTCTTCATTACTTTGGCATCGGCAAAGAATCTCTATATGATTGGTCAATGTGGTCAACTCCAATATTTTGGGCATCTGTCCAAATGTTGAATGGATAATTTGGGCAGATGTTGGCTGCACAATTACAGCCACCTCTTGTGTAGGTTGGCTTGCTTTTATTTGTGCAGTTCTTGGCTGCACAAATTCAGCGTTCAAATACTTCTCTACAGTGGAACTGAATGTTTCCGATGAATATTCATCATAGAACATCACCATATTGTAAATGCTTCTCCGACTATAGCCCTTGATGTCTGGACGCTGGGAACGGATATATTCGGATAACTGCGTTACAACCTTGCTTCCCCATTCCTCGCTTTTCAATTTGGCTGATACATATCCACCAACATACCACGCTGTAAACAATAGTTCGTTATTTACAGCTCTTGAAGCACGACCTTTATGTTGGAGAATGATGTCTATAACTTCTCCAAATTGCTGTTCCATTGATATGATTATCTTATTGTTTTCCATGCACTCAATCTTCATTTATGTTTGCGAGCAATTTTTCAAGTTCAGCTACAGCCACACTTATCGTTTGGCTTTTCTTTTTAATGTCTGCCATCAATTCTGCCAATGAACGGTCGTCCACCTCACCGCCTTGTTTTATCCATGTGATGTCGAGGCTTGTTTTGTCTCTGGCAATGATCTCATCTACCGAGTATTTGCGCCAACGCCCTTGCGGATTATTTTCTGCATCGTAGGTTTCTACCCGATTATTGTAGCAGGAGACAAAATCATCTAAATGATGGCGTTCCAGTTTATTGGTGGCAAGCGTGTGCTTTACATCGGTACGATAATCATAAAACCATATTTCTTTGGTAGGTTGCCCTTTGCTGAAAAACAGCACATTGGCTTTTACACCTTGGGCATAGAAGATGCCTGTGGGTAAACGTAATATAGTATGCAGATTGAAATCTTGCAATAAGCGTTTACGGATTGTTTCACCAGCTCCGGCTTCAAAGAGAACATTGTCAGGAAGCACCACGGCAGCACGTCCTCCGGTTTTGAGCATAAGCATCATGTGTTGGAGAAAGTTCAGCTGGTTGTTCTTGGTTTCCACATAGAAATCTGGACGGTTGATGTCCACAGAACCAGCAGGGCGAGTTCCAAAAGGTGGATTGGCGAGTATCACATCAACAAGGGTTGATGGCTCTTTTTCCAAAGAATCCTCACACACAATCGGACTACGGTCTGTGCCTATACCATGCAAATAGAGATTCATGGAAGCAAGTGTTACTACTAAAGGCGTATTATCCACACCATGCAAAGCTTTGTCACGCAAAAAATCACGCTTTTCTTTATTTGCAGACTGCCCTTTCATATAATCATAGGCAGTAAGCAGGAATCCACCTGTACCGCAAGCGGGGTCACAAACGGTTTCGCCCATTTGCGGATTGATGCAATCCACCATCGCTTGGATTAGCGGACGTGGCGTAAAATATTGTCCGGCACCACTTTTCTTGTCTTGTCCATTCTTTTCAAGAATACTCTCGTAGATAGCACCTTTCACATCACCATCCATGATGAGCCATTGCTCTTCATTTATCATAGTGATAACCTTTTTCAGATAAACAGGCTTGTCTATCTTGTTTTGTGCTTTGGTGTAAATAGTGCCTATTAAATTGTCCTGCTCGCTAAGCAGTTTAAGTGTTTCTTCGTATTGCCTGACTAGTTCTAATCCATCAAGAGAAATCAAATCGTTCCATTGATACCCAGTTGGAATTGCCGATTCCTCTCCGAACATTTCTACATTCTCGGTATCCA
This sequence comes from Bacteroides clarus, assembly GCF_015555825.1. Taxonomy (NCBI): domain Bacteria; kingdom Pseudomonadati; phylum Bacteroidota; class Bacteroidia; order Bacteroidales; family Bacteroidaceae; genus Bacteroides; species Bacteroides clarus. Next base: position 207,164 of record NZ_JADNLF010000006.1, read on the forward strand.
TCTTCAAAAACAAAAGATAGGTCAGTTGGGTGATATAATCGGTAAATCCAACACCTTGTCCGGCAAGAGTTGTTGCCAGATTCCAGACTTTTTTGGTGAGCGATTGCTCTGTTGCGTTATTTGTTACCATAATTTATGCTGCTTTTCTTAATACTACAAATGTATAAAGCGACCGAAGTGCTTCATCTGCTTTCTGCATATTACCAAACGCCCGAATCATTTGGGCTGCATGGGTTGCATCATCTTCACGAATATCTCTGACTGTACAAGCACCGTTAGAAGCAATGTAATCCACTATACGACTGATTACTTCACGCTGCTTGTCGGTTATTTCACGTTGATTTTGCCCTAGCCATAGATTGAAATATTGCTTGGATGTAGTGACTACACTGTCCAACCTCTCAATTTGGCGGAAAGCAAAGCGTACCAGTTGTATGATGTTTGTCAAAGCATCACTTTCTTCTTTTGTTGTAGAACGCTTTACTTTGCCTGGAGAAAGAATGGCATACGAATTCCAAATTTGTTTTGGAGCAAAATGATTGTTTACCATTTTGAGTTTATGTTCCAAATCTTTCAACATTGAATAGGTTATCGGCTCGCCTTCATTGTTATAGATGATACGAAGAGCCTCTATCTCATCGTAGTATTCTTTACAAAACTCCTCAAATGCCTCTGTTGTGTTTTTAGCATCCTCAATGGAGAACCCTTTTGATATAAGCGTATCTTCTCCTGGCATTAGCGTATTGACAAATCCAGCTGCAAGAATGAGTAAAAACCTCCGTGCATCGGCATGATTAGCAAGTGGGGAAACCAATCCTTTACGCTCCAAATTAGGTTCTTCGGTGTTAACAAACGGTGGAAGAGTACTTTTTTCAAGCGCCTCGTATATTCTGGCAGAAAGTTCTTTCATATCATCATGAGACAAACGAGTAAATTCTTTTCGCTGCGAGTCATCCGCTTTATTGTAGATTCGGGCAAGCGTAGCTGCAAGCCGTTTGAGATATTCGTCAGGAATATAACCATGACTGATACGCTCTAAAAGTTCCTTTAGAGTGATAGTCTTTGTTGTTGGATCGTCACCTATGGGTTTCACCGTTTTCATACTTTCCGTCACACCTACTGCATCAACCAAATAGAAATAATCTTTACTGAAGGCATTCGGAGTGACATTACGCAATTGCTCATCGCCAATAGTACGCACTCCACGCCCTTTCATCTGAATATACAAAGGCAATGATTCCACATCACGCATGAACATTACCACTTCCAACGGTTTCACATCTGTTCCGGTAGCAACCAGCGTACAAGTCACGGCAATGCGGAAATCTTTGTCATTGCGGAATTGGCGTATCAGTTCATTGCTATCACCTGCCGAATAAGTAATTTTCTGTACGAAGCGATCGTCAGTTCTCCCAAATACCTCTTTAGCAATCTGCACTATATTGGTAGCATGGGCTTCATTGAGAGCAAATATCAATGTTTTGGGCAAATAATCAATATTCGGCTCACGTTGTGGATCGTTGAACAATTCGGTGTAAACAGCATCTCGATAAGTTGAAAGAATTAACTTTATCTGTGCCGGATTGATGACATTCCGATTAAGTTCTTTGTTTGTGTAGGTTTTGGTTTCTTTGCTACTCACCATCTTAACCTCACCGGTGTATCGCGTTTCTTCTTTGAATTTCTCACCCTCTAATATAGCACCACCTGTTTCTGTAACCTGTGTTTTTATTCTGTACACCCGACAATCCACATTCACGCCGTCGACAATACTCTTTTCCAATGTATAGTTAACAATGATATTGTAGTTGAAGAATTTCTTTGTCTCTTCAATCGGGGTTGCAGTCAAACCGACCAATCTTGCCGTATCGAAATATTCCAGTACTTTACGCCAATTTCCATAAATAGAACGGTGACATTCATCTATGATAATCATATCAAAGTAGTCGTGTGGTAAGTTCGGATTGGGTGGCAAGGTTACTTCTTCTATCGGTTCGTTCTCGTCATCATCCTCATTATCCCCAATATCTTCTCCTTTCAAAAAGGAGAACAGACGTTGTATTGTCGAAATAACTACGTTGCTATCAGAAGGAATGTAAGAAGAGCGAAGGCGATTGACCGTAAAAATAGTATTGAAAGCATCTCCGTTTTCGGTCAATCGAAAAGTACCAAACTCACCTTCAGCCTGCTTGCCCAGATTATTTCGGTCAACAAGGAATAACACTCTACGCATTGAAGTATAAGAAAGCATTCGGTAGGCAGTGAGACAAGCTGTATATGTTTTACCTGCTCCGGTGGCAAGAACCATCAATGCCCGATTTTGTCCACTACGGAAACTCTTTTCAAGTTCTGTTATCGCCTCGTATTGACAATCACGAAGCCCTTTCTTTCTCAATGCCGGTAGTCCTGCAAATGTATCTTCAATTCCTAACTTCTTAACCAACTCATGTGGCGTAGGGATAGACATTATCTGCTTGAAATATGAATCTTGTTCACGGAAATCGCAAAAATATAAATCTTTACCATTTGAAGTAAAAATGAAAGGCAATGGCTTTTGATAAGTTTGATAGATATTAGGAATATTTCGGGCATATAAGGTAGCCTGTTCACATACTTTATTGGAGAAAGCGTCTATATCTTCCCTTTTTGCTTCAAGTACCCCAACTGCCTTTCCGTTAACAAACAGAAAATAATCAGCTTCAAGATTACCTTTTAGCAGCCCCTCTCTTATAGCAACTGCTGTACAAGTTGGTTCGTAGTCTTCTCTATCAACCACTTTCCAACCTGCATCGGCAAACCATTGGTCAATCTTTATTCTCGCTTTTTCTTCAGGTGTCATATATTCCTATATTTTTGTATTATCAGAAGTTAATAGCATTATTCGTCATTCGTGTTTATGGGACTATTTATTGTTGAGACAACATGAATGTCTTGTATTCACGGACTATCAATTTTTTTATATCGAATTCAAGTAAGTCTGAAATCTTTAAAAGGCAAGCCAAGTTAGGTTGCGAAGTATTGGTGCACCATTTTGAAACAGTTGATGGATTTACATTCAGTTACTCTGATAATCACTTACTTGTTCGTTTCTTTTCGCATAAGACGATCTTCAGTCTGTTTATATCTTTCATATCATCCTTTTATAATGAGCGAAGATAGTAATTTTATTTCATTTATTTTTCATAGCTGAGGTATTTCGATAAGATATTCTTGTCGATTTCAATCTTATGCTTTCCTGTGGTTGTACGCAGATTCTTTCTAACGGTGTCAAATGTGGAGTTGGTATACCATTCGGCAAATGTAGCCATTACAAATGAGGTGGTCATATCTCTACCTATATTATATTTGGAAAGCAATATTCTAAGCAAAGTTTTTCAAAGAGATTTGAGTGGGGAAGGTGCGCTTCTTGATATGAATTTCGGTCACAGAAAACACTTGGCGGTTAGTTACAAAATAGTGAACAGATTCGCAAATTTGGTCATTCTCTGTTTCGTCCAAGTCAAAACGTTTAAATGTATCTCGTATCTCAGGATGGCATTTAACTTTGCATCTTCTTCCTTTTCTCTTTGTTGTTGGTATTGTTGTTGCTCATGCTGGTATTCAGTATGAATTATCTTTGAGGAAGTCAAATAAGTATCGGTAAATAACGATAATCAAGAATATAAAATAGGGTGTAACTCAGCGAGTTACACCCTATTTTTATTCTCTACAAAGAAAGCCCCAAGTCTGCTAAAAGGACAGCTGTTTCCGGTTCATTCTTTTCTGCGTCTTTGGGTTTCCATGCCATTACAAATCGCACGGATGCGGATTTTACTTTATAACCTCTTTCTTCCCACTCAGACAATATGCCCTGCATTTTTGATGATAACTTTGCCACAGGTTTATCGGTTAATGAGCTGTACAAAAAGAAATTACTGTAAATCAATGAATCTCCCCCTCTCAATGCCAAGACCTCTTGTTTTCGTTCTTTGAAGAAGTCCAAATAAACATCTTTATGAGAGAGCTGTAATACGATTTCTTCAGGCATATCATATTGTTGTTGGTCGATAAAATATCGGTCTGTACTTAAATGATTGAAGTAATCGCCATTCGTATGTATAAACAGCCGGTTTTTCGCGCGGGTTATTCCTACATAATATCGACGCATCAGATGAGAGTCCTTTATATAATCGTCGGATACGAGCATATACACGTCGTCAAACTCTCTGCCTTTTGCTTTATGAATGGTCGATACCACGACATCGGCTCCTGTTATGTCGCAAAAGTCTTCCACTGACGACTCAAATACAAATTCTTTGAAGTCACTGAAATATTTTGTCTTGTTGGTTTGTTCAAACTGCTCCACACACTGCTTTACATACATCAAACTTTGACTTCTGTCATAAGCGGAGAAGGTTGCACATTTGGCTTCCTCCCACAGTTCTTCTGTAATTAGCGGTGTGTTGATCCGTTTGTTTATATACCTCAGGAAAAATCTCATTTCGGCCATGTTCCAAAAGCGGAGGCCGTCCATTGATTGTATAAGTTTGCTGCTCACACCTTGCTTTCGTAAGAGCCCCATCAGGATAACAGCCTCTTCGTTTGTTTGGGTGAGTATACACGATGTGCCTTTGTCTTTGTGTCGGAGTAAGTTTTCGACAAGCGGCTGGTACATATACTTTGATTGATGGCGTGTCACTTCCACCCGGCCTTCCTCTTCTCTCATGGAGATGATAGGCGTACTTTTTATCCGTTTGTCAATGTTTTTTAGAAATTCGTTGGCAAAATTCACCGGGTGGTGCGCACTGCGGTAATTCTCGGTCATTTCGACAAATGTACTTCCGTTTTCTTGTGCCAGCCGATACATATAACTTGAATCGGAGCCGCGAAATTCATAGATGTTTTGGTCATCGTCTCCCACCGCTATCACACGCATTTCCTCGTTGTTAGCCATCAGAGCCTTTACAAGTGCGTGTTCTTCGGTTCCCATATCCTGAGCCTCGTCTATGACCAGCACTGTCTTGCCGATTTTATTTGGTTCTACTTCTCCTTGGTATATCATCTCGGCAGCTTTTGCAACGACATTTTTGGATTCTTCAAGATTTCCTATCCGTCCCAGAAGGTCGAAACAATAGGAATGGAATGTTTTTATTTCGACAAAATGGGCGGCGTTGCCTATCAACTCCATGAGCCTTTGTTTGAATTCCGTTGCGGCTGCTCTTGAAAACGTCAGCATCAGAAGCTGTTCGTGTTTTACATCCTCAAGTAGCAGAAGCGAGGCCAGTTTGTGGACCAATACCCGTGTTTTTCCACTACCGGGACCGGCTGCCACCACAATGCAACGTGAGTCCTTATCGGAAATAATTTCCATCTGCCGTTTGGATAATTGCCCAAACAATTGATTGTATTTCTGTGGCGTTAAGTTGCGCTGTATCTCGCTTACTCTGTCTCCTTTGAAGTATTTTGTGACAAACTTCTTGTAGTCCATTTGGAAATAGTCTTGAACATATTGCAAGGCCGCATGGTAATTTCTCACCATCAGATTGGCATATTCGCCTACAATATGCACTTGCTGGATTTTCAACTTGTAGAATTCGTTGAGCATCCGGTAGTCGTCTTGCTTATATCGCGATTTGTTGTCCTTTATTCTTTGGATATTCATGGCATTATAAAGTACCAAGAAACCACCTTCAAGTTTTAGCGCGCCAATTTTGGACAAGTACAGAAGCGCTTCTTCCACGTCTTCCAGCTGAATGTCGTCAAGTCCTCCGAATAGGGATTGAGAACTTGATTTTATCCGGTCTAAAAGTTCTACTACGGAGAACTGAATAGCTTTGCCCGGTACATTTTCCTTTTCTGCATCTGAAGCTGATTTGTATAGCCATTCCACGGTAAAACGGCTTATTTCCAATCGTTTCTCAAAGCGCCTGATGGTAGATTCCAAGTCTGCTTGGCGCCTTATTTCCATATTATGGGCCGCATCCTCTTTCTTACGTATATATCCCTTGACGGTAAGGAAATAGAGCAGCGTCCGAATGTCTTTTTCTTTGGATGTATTGATTCCGTCGTTCATGGCATTTTCATTCAGTTGCTTGCATGAGATTCGTAAAGACTCATCGGGAATATGTTTGAGGATGTATTGTTCGAGTTTTGCAAAGCGTTCGAGAAGCATTTGCGACTTTCGTTCCGAATCACCTGCATCCTGCAAATAGGCGGATATATCTTTGCTGTCTGCCAATATGCCTTCCTGCCGCATGCGTTCCACTACAGATATAACCTCTCTTTTACTTAGTCCCAATATATCTGCCAGATAGTCGATTCGTGATTCCGCTTCCGCATCCTGTGCTTTGGCGATGTACTTTTGAGATATCAACGACTTGATGATGCGGACTGCTTTTTCTATTTCGTCACTGCCAAAAAGTAGTGAGGCTGATATGCGTTGTCTTGCTTCGTCCATATCCTTCACTGTGATTCCCGTGGCATATACATGAGGTACATTGTTTCCTCTTACCAGATATCCGCTTTGTTCCAAAGCCGCTAATGCTGTTCGTACGCGGGTTTCGATGTCGGATACCGAATCATCCCATCCCGCTTGCCGGGCGATTTCCAATGCGGAACAGTTGACTTTCATGCGTTGTCTGGTAAGGTTTTTGACGGCTTTCCATACCTGTTGTATTTCACTGATGCTTAGTTTTGTTTGGTTTAACAATATAAAATGCTTGTCCAAATCATTGTCGCTATAAAGCACATAACAACGTGCGCTGAGGCCTGGGTCACGCCCTGCTCTACCTGCTTCCTGAACATAATTCTCCAGTGAATCGGAAATGTCATAATGTACCACAAGGCCGACATCTTTTTTATCGACTCCCATGCCGAATGCGGATGTAGCCACAATGATGTGTACCTGATCGTTCATGAAAGCGTCTTGGTTGGCTATTTTTTCATCAGCTTCCATTTTGCCATTGAAAGGGAGTGCCTTATAACCGTCGCGAGTCAATTTGGCCGCCAGCTCTTTGGTTCGTTTGGTGTGTGATACATAAACAATTGTCGGGCAATCGGATTCAGCTACGAGTTCTCTTAACTTTAAGTATTTATCATTGTCGCTTTCTAAATGTATGACGGAATAATGTAGATTTGTTCTTGAAGCCGTTGATGCGAATAACTCCAAATCCAAATTCAAGGTTTGTTTGAAATAGTCGCAGATGTCTTGTATTACTTTCTGCTTTGCTGTGGCCGTAAAGCAGGATACGGGTATCGGACTCTTGCATTGTTTCTTTTGCTGGTATTGCCGGATGAATTTGCCGATGTAAAGGTAGTCAACTCTGAAATCCTGCCCCCATGAAGAGAAACAATGCGCTTCGTCTATCACAAACCTTACGACGTGCCGGGCTATCAATATTTTCTCAATCGTTTTTGAACGAAGCATTTCGGGGGATATATACAGCAGTGAGGCTTCTCCGTCTTGCACTCTTTGTATGGACAGTGACCTTGTGATGGGGTCTAACATTCCATTTATGGTTACGGCGTCCGTGATACCTCTGTCGGCAAGATTGTCTACCTGGTCTTTCATTAAAGATTGCAGAGGAGAGATAACAACCGTGAGCCCGTGCATGGCGTGTCCTGCCATGAGTGCCGGTAATTGGAAGGTAAGTGATTTGCCGCCACCGGTAGGAAATATCGCCAGTAACGATTTACCCTTCACCGCTGCCTGGGCTGCTTGTTCTTGCAGCGGCTCGCCTTCGTATGTTCGGAAACGTTCATATCCGAAAAAGACTTTTAGATTATGGAGCACATCCAATTGCGTATGGCAGTAGTCGCAACCTTCCCGGCAATTGGTGTGGCGTAGGAGTTTTACAATAAATTCCACTTCCGGATAATTGTAAAGTACCCATCCGGGGGTGATGGAACGGTAATCCGTAGTATCAATCAGAGCCAATGCGTATGCCAATCCGCATGGGTATTGTTTGATGAGCATGTCAAGGTCGGCATGTTGGCAAATCTTTCCTGTATAAAGTTCTTTGATGAGTTCGGATATTCCTTCATGGGTATACTCCGCACTTACCATGCTGAGAAATCCGGTAAATTCTTTCTTGTCTTTCAGTAGCGATGCGAATAATATACGCTTTTCCTTTGGCAATGAATTCCAGCGTGCTATTTCATCCAGTAATAAATCTTTTGCTTTCTTACAATCATTCACCGGATTGTTCATCTGTTCGCTAATCAACTTGTCATCTTTCACAAGCTTATGGTAAGGGTGTTCCGGGAATAACAAAGGCGAAATATAAAGTGTATCGACTAAAATCCAGCGGCATGTCTTATCCGTGAACAGATATTTGGCGTCATGGTGAATGATATTGTGGCCACAGATATAGTCTATGTCGTTTAAGAAAATAAATAGCTCCTCTTTTGACGTTTTGTGGAATGTCGTGTCATCATGTTTGAGTGCTCCTATATCATGGATTTTATGATCTTTCAAACCTACTTCAACATCTACTATGGCATAATTTTGGATACTACATGGTACAGAGGTAGTTTTATTGCCGATGATATTATTCCTATCCTCGGTTTTCTTGCTTCCTATGAGCTTGCTCCATATTGACATATGTTCAATATAATAAATAGTTCTATAACTTGAATTGGTTATGTATCTGCATCGAACTTTTTTTCATTTATCTTTTCTTCAATACACTGTTCACCACCCTGATGGAAGACACGAGCTTGTTAGTGGAAGTGAATACATCTACATTCCACACATGAGATGAGCGTCCTTTATGTACGATGGTTGCCACAGCTCGCACGGTATCTCCTTCATGTGCGGAAGATATATGGTTTCCGCTGACTTGCATACCTACGACTATCTCATCGGGTTGGCAAGTTATCATGGAGCCGAGCCCGGCGACGGTTTCGGCAAGTGCGAGGGTTGCGCCGCCGTGTAGAATACCAAAAGGCTGGCGGGTACGGTGGTCTACGGGCATGGTTGCTTCTATGCGATCTTCCGAGGCGTAAGTGTATTGGATACCTAAATTGCCCATTAATGCATGATGTGCCCGTGCGTTTAACAGGTCAAGAGGAATTTCAGCGGCATGAACTTCGGCTAAAATCATTTTTTCGACGGCTTGGGCAACGCCGTCTTCTTCATTGGAAGCCGTTACGTAGTCGGCGCAAACTTTTACGGAATCTTGTGAATGCCCCATGGCTATGCCTAAACCGGCAATCTGGAGCATATTGACATCGCATACGCCGTCTCCGATAGCGATTACTTCTTCACGAGTTATGTCCAGATGCGACAATAAAGCGCCTAAGGTATTGGCTTTATCGATTCCGCAAGGTACGACTTCCAAAAAATAAGGTTCCGAACGAAAGACATCCAAAGTTCCGTCCAGACGTTTTTTCCAATGTTCTTCCAGTCCGGCCAGTGCTTCTTCATCATCGCTGACCAACATGCATTTGCATGGTGCGAAGTCTACAGCCGTGGAGAATTCTTCCTCCTTAATAACTTTCAGATTATTCAATTCGGCTTCGGCGCGGATATGTTCATTGTCGGGACTGTCTGTCAGGATAGTGTCATCATGATAAGTGAATATGGCGAAGCCATTCTTGCGCGCCTTCTTTTCCAGATAAGGCAGCATTTCCGGGTTGATTCGCCTCTCGAACAGGATTTCTCCGTTTTGAGCATTGATAATCTGACAACCGTTATAGGAAACAATAAAGCCCCCATAATGCCCCAGCTCAAGAGTTTTGGCCAGTGGCATGAGGCCATAAGTCGGTCTGCCGGAAGCCAATGCGATACGTACTCCCATTTGCTGCGCTTTGAGTAAAGATGCAAGAGTGCGTTTGCTGATTTCTTTTGCGTCGTTGAGAAGCGTTCCGTCCACGTCAAGAACTAATAATTTATATTTCATGGCGACTCGATTTTGGTTATGCTAACAAAGTTAATAAAATGACGGTTAAAACGAACGGATTTAATTTATTTTGACGAAACTTATTGTAACAGTTTCTGCAGGCGGAATTCCTTAGGAGAGATACCGGTATTCTTCTTAAAAAAACGACTCAGATAAGACTGATCGGCAAAGTGCAACTGTTCCGCAATTTCGGTAACGGATAGTTGCGGCTCATTTAAAAGAACTTTGGCTTCTGCTATCAGCTGCTCGTCTATCAGTTGCTTGGGAGTTTTTCCATTCATGTATTGAGTAGTGATTTCGTATAGATAGCGAGAAGTAATGCACAGTTGCTCTGTATAAAACGGAACCTGATGTTCGCAGGTGCTGTGCTCACGTATCAGTTGCATGAATTGGTGGCAAAGCATCTGTTTTCTGCTGTATTGCTTGTTGGCGGCCAGCTTCTCCGGAATAGTGTTGAACAGCCACATTAATAAGCTTTGCAGGAAATTAAATTCTTGTTGTTTTCTGAACTGGAGCGTATTGTCTTTGAAAAGCATTTGCGCTATATCCATCCATAATACTATTTCCCGCCATGTTTTCTGGCTTCTCTCATCTGCCGTGTGATGATAGTGCGGGTGTTCATGGGTATAGTTGAAATAGGGTGTGTCAATTGGTAATATGGCTTTTAAGAAAAGATCTTTGGGGAATAGGAGCATGCGTACGTTAAAATCTGCTGAGGCTTGTATTACCTGGATAAGGCTTCCTGTAAGAAAAATCAGTTCGGTCTGTTCATTAAAGGTATATTGTTGTACTCCTGTGGAGATGATACTTTGCCCCTGTGTACAGATTAAGTATATACCGCATTTAAAACGGTATGGACGCTGTTTCAGATACGATAAATCGGTTTCCTCATATCTGATGCTGGAAGTATCGGGTGATAACGGTTCGTACATGTGAATATAGTTCTTTTTTACGCAACAAATGTAGCTATATTCTATGATAATATCGTATATTGTTCCTAAAATGAAACGTTTTGTACAAGATAAGCCATAGCTTATCTTGTAAATATGGGGTAATTTTGCCGCCGATTTATAAAAGAGGAATAGGTAATGACAGGTAAACAAAATTCAAAAGGTTTTATATTGGTATTTCTGGGAATGTTGAGCGCTTTTGGCCCGTTTGTCATGGATATGTACCTGCCTACTTTACCGGCAATGTCGGATTTCTTCCAAACCACATCTTCAAGAGTGCAGTTGGGGCTTACTACAAGTATGGTAGGCTTAGCGACAGGCCAGCTGATTTTTGGTCCGTTAAGTGATAAGTATGGCCGTCGTTCTCCTTTATTGATAGCTATGGCCTTGTTCCTGATTTCTACCGTCGGCTGTATTTTTTCTCAAAATATATCACAATTCGTCGCGTTACGTTTTGTACAGGGAATTGCCGGAGCCGGAGGAGTTGTGATATCCCGGTCTATTGCCGCCGATAAATATTCTGCTCACGAACTTGCGGGGATGCTTGCCACTATCGGCGCTATTAATGGGATCGCTACGGTGGTTGCTCCGATAGGTGGCGGGGTACTGGCTGACTTTGGCGGCTGGCATGGTATCTTCTGGTTCTTATTTATATTAGGCGTTCTTTTGATTATCGGAAGTATGCGTTTTAGAGAGTCTTTGCCGGGCGGACAGAGGCAGAATATAAGGTGGGGAGATATGTATCGCCGTTTTGGTATTGTCTTGCATAACCGTCAGTACGTACGTTACATATTGCAGTATGGCTTTACGATGGGAGTTTTGTTTACCAATATAGCTTCCGCTCCTTTCATCATGCAGCAATATTATGGTCTTTCACCGATGTTGTTCAGTTTCTGTTTCGGGGTTAATGCCGTTGCCATGGTGATATCTTCCGCTTTGGCTGTTCGTTTCTCTACAATGGAACGGGCTTTACATGTAGGTAATCATGGCATGTTATTTATTTCTATATTACTTTCTGTGGCATTTTTCCTGGATTGTAATTTTTGGATTTACGAGATACTGATTTTCTGCCTGCTTGCGATGGTAGGGATGACTTTTACGGCTTCCAACACTTTGGCGATGGATTGTGAACGTAAAAACGCCGGAGTGGCTTCCGCTCTTTTGGGTGCGATAGGATTTGCTTTTGGCGGGATTGTATCGCCTTTGGTAGGTATGGGAGATATCAGAATGTCTACCGGCTTTTTATTCTTTATGGGGTCGTTATGTTCTTGCGTATGTGCTTGTTTTTCTTTCCACCGGTTGCCTTTCCACAAGAAGGCTCTGAATTTCGCTCCTTATAGAATAATAAATGTTTTTTTGCAGAAACTGTTATAAGGGGCTGAGTAATATTTATATTATATTCTTATCTTTGCCCGCGTTTTGTTCCGGTTCCCTATTCGGGAAACGGATGAAAAGGGAATCGGGTGTAAATCCCGAACAGTCCCGCTGCTGTGAGTTTCGCGTTGAATGTATCATTCTTTAGCCACTGTTTTAATTAAAATGGGAAGGCGATACATTAGAAATAAGTCAGAAGACCTGCAAAACAAAGTCAAAAAATTGTCCGTTCGAGGAAAGCGGACAGTGTACGTCGTTTAAAGATAATCTTTACTCTTTTATGATGTGGAGAATGAAGGTGCGGTTTGCCTGTATCGGTTTCTTTTGTATGGGCGGTGCTCTGCTTTCGGCACAAGAGGTGGCGAAAAAGGATACGATTACAGGAAAAGTGCACCAAATTGAAAAGGTGACTGTTACAGCACGGCGAATGCCTAATAAAGTAACTTCGGCTGTACCTATACAAACATTGTCGCAACAAGATATAAGCCGTCTCGGCATACAGAATATGGCAGATGCCGTACGTCGTTTTGCAGGTGCCAATGTAAAAGATTATGGTGGTATCGGCGGGTTGAAGACTGTTTCTGTGCGCAATATAGGGGCGGCGCATACGGCTGTCAGTTATGATGGGGTTGTTGTGAGTAATTCTCAGGCAGGGCAAATTGATATAGGGCGTTTTTCGCTTGATAATGTCTCAACCCTTTCTTTAGCAATAGGACAAACAGAAAATATGTTGCAATCAGCCCGTTTATATGCATCGGCAGGTGTATTGAGCATTGAGACTGAGAAACCGCATTTTGATGAAGGGCGCAGTGCTGCTTTCCAAGCTAGGATAAGTAGTGGATCGTTTGGGTATGTTACCCCCACGTTGCGTTGGTGGCAAAAAATAGGTAACCGTACGCGTTTGGCTTTGAATGCTAATTATATGCGTGCCGATGGAAATTATCCTTTTACTTTGGTCAATGGAAAGTATGTGACAGAAGAAAAGCGTAATAATTCAGATATTTATTCTTGGCAAGGAGAAGCAACGCTATATCACACTTTTAAAGATGGTGGTGAGGTGGACGTAAAAGGATATTATTTCAATTCCCGCCGTGGGCTTCCGGGGGCGGTAACTCTTTATAACCCGATTTCCGACGAAACGCTTTGGGATGAGAATACCTTTGTACAGGCGCGTTATAAAAAACACTTCTCTTCGAAATGGAGTTTGCAGGCACAGGCAAAGTATAACTATGGCTGGAATAGGTATGAGGATGAAGGGAAGGAATATGCGGACGGATATTATCAGGCTGTACATAGGCAGGATGAATATTATTTATCTGCAACGGCTCTATACCGTCCATTTAAGACTTTATCCTTGTCTTTGGCACAAGATGGGGCTGTAAATACATTACGTAGTAATCTGAAAGACTGCCCGTTTCCTACCCGGTATGCATCATTGACAGCTTTCAATATCCGTTACCAATACGGAAGAATCACCGCTTCCGGTTCATTGGTACATACTTTTATCACTGAAAAAGTGGAGGTTGGGAATGCTCCTGAGAATTTCCGTCGTTTGGCTCCTTCGGCTTCCGTGAGTATACAGCCTTGGATGGAAAAAACTTTTTTTCTGCGTTTTATGTACAAAAGCACTTTTCGTACACCTACTTTTAACGACTTGTATTATTATAGATTGGGCAATCGAAGTTTACGTCCGGAGAAGGCGAATGAATATAATGTAGGGATTACGTGGAGCAGTTCATCTCTGTCTTTTTTAGACTATATTTCTGTGACATTTGATGCCTATTACAATGATGTGACTGATAAAATTGTAGCTTTTCCCACTACTTATGCGTGGCGTATGGCAAACTATGGGACTGTCCGTGCTACAGGAGTAGACGCTACTTTGGCGATATCAGCGCCGTTAGCTAAAAATATAGATTTGATTATATCCGGCGGATATACTTTGCAGAAAGCAATTGACCTTACAGATTCGGATGCCAAAAATTATAAGGAACAGTTGCCTTATACTCCGAAGCATAGCGGCAATGTATCTGCGAGGTTTGAAATGCCTTGGTTTAGCATAGGTTACTCCGTCGTAGGTGTAAGTAAACGTTATTGCTTGTCACAAAATATTCCTGAAAATGAGATAGCTGGTTATATGGAACATACGGCCAGTATCTCTAAAGAGTGTGCTTTTAAAAAGTGTAAATTACAGCTTCAAGCAGAAATCATCAATCTGACTGATGAACAGTATGATGTGATAAAATATTATCCTATGCCGGGGCGTTCGTGGAGAGTGACAGGAACGTTTAAATTTTAAAATTAATTTAATTAATAAAGTGTTATGAAAGTAAGAAGTTTATTATTGAGTGTGCTGTGTATGTTGGCACTGAGTGTTTCATTTTCATCTTGCAGTGATGATGATGGGCAAAGTTGGGACGATAGCGGTTCAAAGATTGAATTACCTTATGTCCGTGCTTATTTCTTGAATGAAGGAACTATGGGACAGAATAATGCCGGTATAGCATTTTATGCTCCGAATAAAGACAACGATGTTATCGGTGATATTTATAAAGCACAGAACAAGGCTTCATTGGGAGATACCGGTCAGGATATGATAGAGTATGAAGATTACATCTATGTTTCTGTTTATGGTTCTAATTATTTGGCCAAACTGAATGCAGCATGTGTGGAGCAGGCTCGTGTTTCTTTTGTAGGTGATGCAGATTTGTCTGCCGGTATTCGTTATATTGCAGCTCATGACGGCTATATTTATGCGTCTTTCTATGGCGGTGTGGTTGCCAAAATCAATGCCAATACATTGAAAGTAGAAAAGAAGCTAACAGGATATGGTGATAATTTGGAAGGGGTTGCCATCTGTAATGATATGCTTTATGTAGCCAATGCTTATAAGATTGAAGGTGGAAACTATATTTATCATACGGAAGTTTTAGTTTTTGACTTGAATGCATTCTCTTTTAAAGAGACTTTGACGGTAGCCTCAAACCCTAATAATTTGACGGAAGATAATGACAAGGTATTTCTTATTTCTTGGGATTATAGCGCTGAAAGCCGGGTATTGCAGATGATAGATTCAAAAAATAATAATAAGGTGACTAATTTGGGATATGCCACTCACGTGGCCGTTGAAAACGATAAATTGTATTGTGTGGACTCTAGAGTGGATTACAGCAATTGGCCGGAAACTGCGGCAGTCAATACGTTTTATACTTATGATGTAAAGCTTGGCACTAAAAGCTCCGGTTCTTTCTTGAAAAATGCTCCAGAAGAGCTTTCTACAGCAGTTATCTACATGATAGCGGTCAACGATAGTAATGGTGATATTTATATCGGTACTACAGGACATAGTAATGTAAACGGTGATATTTACCGTTTCAGAAATGACGGTACATATATGGAAAAATTTGATTGTGGTGGTCAAAACCCAAATTCTGCTGTATTCTTTAATTAACAGAGACAATGAGGAGACTTGTATTATCAGTCTTGTTTTTAGTAGCTTTGCTTTTCTCTTCTTGCGGAGGGAGAAGTAAAGCTTCTTTAGCTTTAACGGCCGGTGACACCATCCCTCTGCGCTATGCCGACAATCTCACATTGGTGACCTATTCCGACTACACCGTCGCTACTTTGCGCAACCCTTGGGACACCCTGAAAACATTGCATACGTACATACTGGTTCCGTCATCCCAATCATTGCCGGCTCATTTACCCGAAGGTACGATTGTCCGTACCCCTCTCCGCAAATCGGTAATTTATTCTTCGGTTCATTGCAGCCTTATGGAGAGTTTGGGAGTTACGGGCAGTATCGGTGGCGTTTGTGACTTGAAGTATATCAAACTCCCGTCTATACAGGACGGATGCAGTAAGGGAGCTATTATTGACTGCGGCGACGGAATGAACCCTGATATGGAAAAGATTATTGAGTTACATCCCGATGCCATCCTGCTCTCTCCATTTGAGAATAGTGGTGGTTACGGACGCATTGAAAAACTGAATATTCCCATTATCGAATGTGCCGATTATATGGAAACTTCCGCTTTAGGCCGTGCCGAATGGATGCGTTTCTATGGATTGCTTTTTGGAGTTGCTTCCGAGGCCGACAGCCTTTTTGCCGAAGTGGATAGCTGTTATAGCCGGCTTAAAAAGAGTGCAGCGCTTTCGTCAGTGTCATTATCAATTGTTAGCGAACTGAAAAGCGGTTCTGCATGGTACGTTCCGGGTGGTCGCAGTACAATCGGACGCTTGTTTAATGACGCCTGCGGACGTTATGTCTTCTCGGAAGATAAACATAGCGGTTCCATTCCTTTGGCTTTTGAAACAGTTTTTGATAAAGCCGGAGATGCCGATGTCTGGACCATCAAATACAATCGCGACCGGGATATGACTTATGCTGATTTGAAAGCCGATTATATGGGTTATACAGGTTTCAAGGCATTCAAGACGAGGAATATTTACGGATGTAATACGGCGAAAGTACCTTTCTATGAAGAAACGCCTTTCCGTCCGGATTATTTATTGGCGGATTTGATACAGATTCTACACCCTGAAATAGGAGATTTAGGCGGTTTGCGTTATTTTTGCAAATTGAATGAGTAAAGGATGGAAATATGGTGTCGGATTAGGAATAGTAATAGTATTACTGTTTGTGGCTAATCTGTTGATAGGGTCGGTTACGATTCCTGTATCCGATGTATTCCGTATCCTGATGGGAAACGAAGGGGAAAAAGCAAGCTGGAGTTTTATCGTATGGGAGTCCCGCTTACCCCAAGCCTTGACGGCATTGCTTTGCGGAAGCGCATTGTCTGTTTGCGGGTTGATGTTGCAGACAGCCTTTAAAAATCCGTTGGCAGGCCCGTCTATTTTGGGCATTAATTCCGGAGCGAGTTTGGGAGTGGCCTTTGTGATGTTATTCTTTGGCGGGAGCATATCGGCCGGAACGTTCAGCCTGTCCGGTTTCTTTTCCGTATTGGCAGGGGCGTTTGTAGGAGCCATGTTGATAATGGGGCTTATCCTTTTCTTTTCTACGCTGTTAAAAAGCAATGTCATGTTGCTGATAACGGGTATTATGATAGGCTATATCGCTTCTTCCGCTATCGCTTTGTTGAATTTCTTTGCTACGGCGGAGGGAGTACAATCTTATATGATATGGGGATTGGGTAACTTCGGTGGCGTCTCTTTGCAACAAATGCCCGCTTTCGCATTGGTAACGGTAACCGGATTATTCGGTTCCTTACTACTGATAAAACCTCTGAACGCATTATTGCTGGGAGAGCGCTATGCCGAGAATCTGGGCGTAAATATAGGGCATGTACGTAACTGGCTTTTGGTTATAACCGGTTTGCTGACCGCCATAACCACTGCATTTTGCGGACCGGTTGCATTTATCGGTCTTGCCGTGCCTCATATAGCCCGTATGATATTGCGGACTGCCAATCATAATTCTTTATTGCCCGTTACTATTTTGAGTGGCGGGGCGGTGGCTTTACTTTGCAATTTGATTTGTGTTTTGCCCGGTGAGGCGGGGATTATCCCTTTGAATGCGGTTACGCCGATTATCGGGGCGCCGGTAATCATCTATGTTATCATTAGTCAGAGAAACCCGCAGCATTTCAATTGATTTTCTTCAACTATATAGGACTTTTTCTTTTAGAGCGCTCATAAATAGCGGCTCCCCATTGCATTTATGTTATTTCAATCGTTTGCGTGGATAACTTGCAGATTTCAAAGGATTAGATACTTTTGTATTATTTTTTATAGTACTTTTGCACCCGGTATTAGTTTTAATTTAAACAAAGGTTGCGATTATGAAATTACCTGAAGATCCGATGATGCTGTATAGCTTCATCAACATGAAATTGCGTGATTTTTATCCTTCACTGGATGCACTCTGTGAGGATATGAACGTAGAAAGAGATGAAATTATCCGGACGCTGAAAACGGTGGGATTTGAGTATAACCCTGCACGAAACAGATTCTGGTAATTCCGAACTTATAAACAGATGGATTAGGGCTGTGTCTTTATCAAGATGCAGCCCTGATTTTTTTGTTAATAAACAACAAATGTACCGCTCCTCATTTAACTTCGGCCTTTTTTCCCTTTCTAACCTGTAAAACCCGGATGAACTGATGATAAACGAAAACAAGATTCGGCAAATATATAAATCCAACCGCGAGCAAGGATTCCAACTGTTGGTGGAATGCTTTCAAGAACCGATATATTATTATATACGGCGTTTGGTGGTGTTGCATGAAGATGCGGAGGATGTATTGCAGGAAGTCTTTATTCAGGTATAC
Organism: Bacteroides clarus; assembly: GCF_015555825.1. NCBI lineage: Bacteria > Pseudomonadati > Bacteroidota > Bacteroidia > Bacteroidales > Bacteroidaceae > Bacteroides > Bacteroides clarus. The sequence goes on from NZ_JADNLF010000006.1 coordinate 225,660, forward strand.
AGGCATTGGGAGCAATTTCGTCAAGAGAGTTCATTGAGCACATGGATTTACAGGATTGCGACGAATGAAAGTCTTCGCTTGTTGAACAGCCGTAAGAAACGGGAAACGGTTTCGACCGAGGATGTTCAGGAAAACCTGATTTCTCAATTAAAGGCTTCCGATTATGTGGATTATGAAAATGAGTTGGCTGTCAAATTTCAGGAAGCAATATTGAGATTGCCGGAAAAGCAGCGATTAATATTCAACCTTCGCTACTATGATGAGCTTGATTATGAAGAAATAGCTCATATCCTCGATAGTAAGGCAGACACGCTTAAAGTGAATTATCATTATGCGAAGGAGAAGATTAAAGAGTACATACTAAATAATTAGGACTATGAAAAAAGAGTTTGATTTTGATGATATAGGAAAAAAAACACCCTATCGCGTTCCCGAAGGCTTCTTTGAGGAGATGCAGCGTAATGTGCGGAAACGTACTTGTGGCAGCAGGTTTCCGGGACACCGTTTATGGATAACCGTTTCTACGGGTGTCGCCATAGCTGCAGTATCAGTTGGCCTTCTGTTTATACCGTCCCATTTTTGGAAAGGCGAAAGAGGAACTTCCGATTTGCAGATATTGGATACCAAAAATTGTACGGCGGTAGTCCCTGCAGATAAATGGATTCGTGAAATGTCGGACGAGGAGCTGGAAGAGCTCGTCAGCTTCTCCGAAAGCGATATATTTTTAAATTAATAGTATTGTCTTAAAAAAGAAAGAATTATGAAAGCAAAATTTATTTACGTATTTTTGACATGCCTTATGATAGGCAGTCAACTCGGTCTCTCTGCTCAAAACCCAATGAATAAGGATAAGAAGAAACGTCATACACCGGAACAGGTCATGGAGCATCAGACTAATCAAATGGTAAAAATGTTGATGTTGGATGACGCCACTACCGCCAAGTTCATTCCGGTTTATCAGAATTATTTAAAAGAGTTACGCGAATGCAGAATGATGAACCGTGCAAAACAAAGAGCGGAAGGAACGGGTGTGAAGCCGGAACCCAAACCGTTGCTGACAGATGCCGAGGTGGAACAGCAGATAAAAGGACGTTTTGCCCAAAGCCGTAGGATTCTGGATGTACGTGAGAAGTATTATAATGAATTTAGAAAGATACTTTCTCCCAAACAGATTATGAAGATTTATCAAACGGAACAGAATAATGCCGATAAGCTGAAAAAAGAATTTGACCGCAGAAAAAAACAAACTGTTGCGCAAGGAAAGCAGAAACGTCCGGTACGTCCTGTTCAGAAGTCTTAGAGCCTGTTTAAAGAAGCTTATCGGTTTATATAAAAGTGTGTCATAGTATAAAAAGTATCGTTCTGCTTCTTGGACATAGCCAAAAATCTCCTCTCTGTGCATGCAAAGGGGAGGTTTTTTTGTATTTCCGGAAAGGCTGAGAGGTGAAATAAATATAATAGGATATCGGTTCAGAACTTCGCAGGGGAGAATTTGTTGTAGGGAAATGCAGATAACAAAACATATCCCATGCGGTTGTTTCAGAAAATAAAGAATTGGAAAACTGTTCGCGGCTGGCATATCTGGAAGTTGAAGCTGGTAGATGCGCGGCTCTATTTTGTCAGCATGATTGTAGGCTTGCTGACAGGCCTCATTGCGGTTCCTTATCATTATCTGCTCTATTATTTGCTGCATATCCGTAGCGACTTCTTTGCATCCCGTCCGGCCTGGTACTGGCATATCCCATTGTTCTTATCGTTTTGGGGAATTCTGATTCTTGTATCCCGTATGGTCGGCAGAATGCCTCTTATCGGTGGTGGCGGCATTCCGCAGACACGTGGGGCAATCAACGGCCGGATCACTTATAAGCATCCGTTCATAGAGCTGGTGTCCAAATTCACCGGCGGAATCCTTTCCGTTTCTGCCGGATTGTCATTGGGGCGCGAAGGGCCGTCCGTACAGATAGGTTCTTATATAGGCAGTCTCGTTTCACGGTGGACGCATATTCTGCAGGGAGAACGCAAGCAGTTACTGGCGGCGGGAGCAGGAGCGGGACTTGCGGCCGCCTTTGCCGCACCGCTGGCCTCTTCATTGATTGTGATTGAGTCTATCGAACGTTTCGACGCACCCAAGACGGCTATTACTACGCTGTTGGCCGGTGTGGTGGCAGGGGCTATTGCCAGTTTGGTTTTCCCCGTGAACCCTTATCATCTGATTGAGGTGTCGGAACCGGTTTTGACCTTTTTCGTCCAGATGAAATATTTTCTCATACTGGCTGTCATTATTTCCATTACCGGTAAAATATACTCTGCGCTTATGATTTCGTTTAAACGGGTATATTCTACGGTCAAGTCTCCGGTATATATCAAGATGTTTTATTTGGTACTGGTTGCTTACATTATCTCATTGATGCAAGTAAACCTGACGGGCGGCGGCGAACAATTCTTGCTGGAACAGGCGCAGAACGGCAGTACGGAAATAATGTGGGTACTTGCCGTCATGCTGCTGCATTTTGGTTTCTCGGTATGCTCCGTTTCTTCCGGTCTTCCGGGCGGAAGCTTTATTCCTACTTTGGTGACAGGCGGGTTGTTGGGGCAGCTTGTAGGGTTGATTGCTGTGAGGCACGGCATTATCGAGCCTCAAAATATCACTTACGTCATGCTGATATCCATGTCTGCATTCCTGGTGGCTATTGAGCGTACTCCGCTTACGGCTATTGTGCTGATAACAGAGATTACCGGGCATTTTGAGGTTTTCTATCCTTCGGTGGTAGTAGGCGGGCTGACCTATTATTTTACGGAACTGCTCCAGATGAAGTCCTTCAATGTCACTTTGTATGAAGATATGATTAACTCTTCCGATTTCCGGGAAGAAAAACGATATACTCTGTCAGTAGAGGTCATGACGGGTTCCTATTTTGACGGAAAATCCGTAAGCGAACTTTCCTTGCCCGAACACTGCGTTATCATCAATGTGCATAGGGACGGAAAAAACCTGGTCCCTGCGGAAACAAGTTTGATTCCGGGAGACCAGGTGCAGATTGAAATGGATTCGCAGGACATAGAGAAACTCTATGAACCGCTCGTCAGTATGGCGAATATCTATTAGGCCAGATTGCCTATTTCATCCAGATTCTTCTGAATGTCGTTGTCGGTCAATTCATAATTTTGCAAGTCACCGGCCAGGTATTTGTCGTACGACGCCATATCGATGAGGCCATGACCGGACAGGTTGAACAGGATAACTTTTTCTTCACCCGTTTCCTTGCATTTATTCGCTTCGCGGATGGTGGCTGCAATGGCGTGGCAAGATTCCGGCGCGGGAATGATACCCTCCACTTGTGCGAACAGGCAGCCCGCCTCGAACGATTCGAGTTGCTTGATGTCCATTGCTTCCATATATCCGTCTTTCAACAGTTGTGATACGATGACACCTGCGCCGTGATAACGCAGACCGCCGGCGTGAATGTTGGCGGGAGCGAAGTTATGTCCCAGTGTAAACATCGGCAGCAGCGGAGTATACCCGGCTTCATCGCCGAAGTCATATTGGAATTTACCGCGTGTCAGCTTCGGACAGGAGGCCGGTTCGGCGGCGACGAAACGTGTTTTCTTTCCTTCAAGGATGGTATGGCGCATGAATGGGAATGCGATACCGCCGAAATTGGAACCGCCGCCAAAGCACGCGATAACCGTGTCGGGATATTCACCAGCCATTTCCATCTGTTTCTCGGCTTCCAGTCCGATTACAGTCTGATGCAGGGTGACGTGGCTCAATACGGAACCGAGTGTATATTTACAGTTGGGAGTGGTGCGTGCCAGTTCGATAGCCTCGGAAATAGCCGTACCCAATGAACCCTGATGATTGGGATGGGCGGTCAGAATATCTTTCCCGGCACGGGTAGACATGGACGGTGAAGGAGTAACCTGCGCACCGAATGTTTGCATGATGCTGCGACGATAGGGCTTTTGTTCATAGCTGATTTTTACTTGATAGACAGCAGCTTCCAGACCGAAGAGGCGGGCGGCATAGGCCAGTGAGGCTCCCCATTGCCCGGCTCCGGTTTCGGTAGTGACATTCGTCACGCCCTCTTGCTTGCAGTAGTAAGCCTGCGGTATGGCGGAGTTCAGTTTGTGAGAACCCATGGGGCTGACACTTTCGTTCTTGAAGTAGATATGTGCCGGTGTGCCGAGCGCTTTTTCCAGTCCGTAGGCGCGTACCAGCGGAGTGCTTCGGTAGTATTTATACATTTCGCGCACCTGTTCGGGAATTTCAATCCACGTATCTGCCTGATTGAGCTCCTGGCGGCAAAGTTCTTTTGCGAAAATGGGATACAAATCTTCCGCTTTTAACGGTTGCTTGGTAGCGGGATTAAGCGGCGGCATGGGTTTGGTTACCATATCGGCTTGTATATTATACCAGTAACGTGGAATTTCGTCTTCCGGAAGAATGAATCTTTTTGTCTTGTTGCTCATAGTGGTTATAAATTAAAAGTGATTCAGTGTCCAAATGTAGCTATTATTTTTAAACCAATTTCTTTTTTCCATTGTTTTTTGTTTATGAAGGTAGATTTGTCTAAGTTTGCCACGTTTCATCAATTGGTATATTTATGAAGATTTATCATAAGTTTCTTTTGTATCAAAATAAGTGGATTCATCCTTATATACGTGTGGCGTTGGGGGTGATGACGACCCTGACCTACCTGGCATCCATCCTGTTGATTGTCGGTTTGGTGTATGAACATGGATTTACAATTTCGGTTGCGGAAGCTCACCAGTTGCAACGCCTGTATCATGGAGTGTGGATTGTCTTTCTGAGCGATATATCCTTGCGTATCGCATTGGAATATAAAGATACGAGGCAGACCTTTAGCAAGCTGACGTGGATATTGACTTTCCTGCTTTATCTGACACTGGTTCCGGTAGTTTTTCATCGTCCAGAGGTGGAAGGGGCCATACAGGCTGTCTGGGATTTTCTGAACGGCAGGATATATCATCTCGCGTTGCTGCTGATGCTTTCTTTCCTGAATCTGTCTTATGGCTTGGTACGTTTGTTGGGGCGACGGACAAATCCTTCGCTTATTCTGGCAGTCAGTTTTCTCATTATCATACTCATCGGGACGGGATTGCTGATGCTTCCCCGTTCTACGGTGGCGGGTATCTCGTGGGTGGATTCGCTGTTTATTTCCACCAGTGCGGTGTGTGTGACGGGGCTTACCTCGGTGGATGTGGCATCCACCTTTACGACGACGGGCTTTGTAATCATCATCCTGCTGATTCAGATTGGCGGTTTGGGAGTAATGACGCTGACGAGCTTCTTTGCAATGTTCTTTATGGGGAATACTTCGCTGTACAATCAGTTGGTGGTGCGTGATATGGTCAGTTCCAATTCATTGAATTCATTGTTGTCCACACTGGTCTATATCCTCGGCTTTACATTGGCGATAGAGGGGGCGGGCATGCTCGCTATTTGGAGCGATATTCACGGCACGATGGGGATGGATATACACGAGGAATTGGCTTTCTCGGCTTTCCACTCCATATCGGCGTTTTGTAACGCCGGTTTTTCCACATTACCGGGCAATTTGGGCAATCCGCTGCTGATGTCAGGCCATAATCCGTTCTATATATACATCTCTTTATTGATTATTCTTGGCGGTATCGGTTTTCCGATATTGGTGAATTTCAAGGATATTATCCTTTACCATATACGCCGTTTCTGGAGATTTCTGCGTACGTGGGAGTGGGACGGCCGCCGTTTTTACCACCTCTACAATCTGAATACGCGTATCGTGCTGATTGTTACCTTCCTGTTGCTGGTGGTCGGTACGGCCGGTATCGCTCTTTTTGAGTGGAATGCGTCTTTTGCGGGTATGTCGGTTGCCGATAAGTGGACGCAGGCGTTCTTCAATGCGTCTTGTCCCCGTACGGCTGGCTTCTCTAGCGTGGATTTAGCCGGTTTGAGCGTGCAGACCTTATTGATTTACCTTATTCTTATGTGGATTGGCGGCGGTTCGCAGTCTACTGCAGGCGGTATCAAGGTGAATGCTTTTGCTGTCGTGGTATTGAATCTTGTGGCTGTATTGCGCGGCACGGAGCGGGTAGAGGTGTTTGGACGCGAATTGTCTTACGACTCCATCCGCCGTTCTAATGCTACGGTGGTGATGTCGTTCGGAGTATTGTTTGTATTTATATTTATTATCAGCATATTGGAGCCGAAGCTGTCTTTGCTCACGGTTACCTTTGAATGTGTTTCGGCCATCAGTACGGTCGGTTCCAGTTTAAATGCCACGCCTCTGCTGGGCAGTGACAGTAAACTGTTGGTTGCGCTTTTGATGTTTGTCGGGCGTGTAGGGCTGATAACGTTGATGCTTGGTATCATCAAGCAGAAAAAAAATACGAAGTATCAGTATCCGAGTGGACAGATTATTATTAATTAATGACTTATATGAAGTATATTATTATCGGTTTGGGAAATTACGGCCATGTGCTTGCCGAGGAACTTTCTGCTTTGGGGCATGAAGTGATAGGTGCGGATATCAGTGCCGGTCGTGTGGATAGCTTAAAGGACAAGATAGCAACCGCATTTGTGATTGATGCGACTGACGAACAGGCTTTGTCCGTACTTCCGCTGAACAGCGTCGATGTCGTGATTGTGGCCATCGGTGAGAATTTTGGTGCGTCTATCCGCGTGGTGGCGTTGTTGAAGCAGAAAAAGGTGAAACGCATTTATGCCAGGGCTATCGACGGGGTTCATCGTTCGGTGCTTGAAGCTTTCGGGTTGGAACGTATTCTTACTCCCGAAGAAGATGCGGCTCGCAGTCTGGTTCATCTGTTGGAATTTGGCGCGGATATTGAAACTTTCCGTGTAGATTCCAACTATTATGTAATGAAGTTCACAGTGCCCGAAAGATTCATCGGCTATGGTGTCAATGAATTGAAACTCGATAATGAATTCGGCTTGAAGTTGCTTGCGCTGAAACGTGCCGAAACGCTGAAAAACTGTCTGGGCATCTCTTTCATAGAGCATGATGTTGTAAACGAGTTGCCGGATAACGACCAGATACAGGCAGGAGACCAGCTGGTGTGTTATGGACGGTATCAGGACTTCCGGAAGTTCTGGAAGGCGCTGTGATAATCGGATGCATTTTCTTTGTGATTTTATTGCTTTTCCTATGGAAGAGTAGTACCTTTACTTCCTAATAGCAAATCGTTCCACCACGGAGTAAATTTCGTTCCGCCATGGAGAAAGTTGTGTTCCACCATGATGGAACGAAATTTACTCCGTGGTGGAACGATTTAGTATTGGGATGGTTTTCTCTCTTTGTCACCGTGAGAAAGGATGCCGGGTATGACTATGGTGAAGCTTAATATCAAAGAATATGAGTGCTTATTATGACCTTTTTGAAAAGCCGGATATTGGTCGGACCGGAGAACAACAGCCTCTTTATGCCCGCTTTGTGCCTAAAGGGACAATTGATAAAAAAGAGTTTATAGACCGCGTACATCTTTTCACGGGTATCAGCCGAAGTGTGCTTGAGGGGACAATGGCGGCTTTTATGGACGAGTTGCGCGATTGCCTGGCTAACGGTTGGACGGTAGAGTTGGGAGAACTTGGCTATTTTACTCCTTCACTGAGCTGCCAACGCCGTGCAATGGAGAAAGATAAAGTGCGTGCCGCGTCCGTGGCTCTGCGCGGACTGAATTTTCGTTTGGGAAAGCGGTTCTATGAGGAATTAGGCGGTAAGATGAAGCTTGAACGTAAGCCGCGACCTGTGGTATCGGCTTCCTCGGATACCTTTTTATCTATGGAGCGCCGTTTTCAATTACTGGACGAATACTTACAGCGGAACCCTTGTATCAACCGTGCCCAATATGCCCGCCTGACGGGACGTAGCTACAAACAAGCCATTAACGATTTGAATCTGTTCATAGAAAACGGGGTATTGTTCAGATACGGAATGGGCAGGAATGTGGTGTATGCGGGAAAAAAGTGAAATATTTTTTATTGATTTATATCTTTTTATTTATCAGAGACTTACTTATCCTTATTAATCCTTCTTTATCCTTACTGAAACTTACTGAAACGACAGTTAAAGCACCATGTCGGTTTGTGCCTGTTGTATCTTTGTATTGTGATCACAGAGAAACAGGTTTTGCAAACTGACGAGTGAACAAGGCCGAAAACAAATTTATTAATCATTTAAAATTAAAAGAATTATGGCATTTAATTATGAAGTGAAGAAGAGAGTGTTCGGTTTTGATAAGACAAAAACGGAAAAGTATGTGGCGCAAATGAAGACGTTGGGTATAATACAGTTTGGAGATTTATGCGATGAAGTCACTAAGGTAGGCATGGCTCCGCGTGGTGTGGTGAAGATGGTATTGGATGGGTTGATAGACACATTGAATATAAACATAAACAAGGGCTTTTCTGTGCAGTTAGGTGATTTTGGCTGTTTTCGTCCGGGTATTAACGCGAAAAGTCAGGATAAGCAGGAAGATGTGAAATCAGATACGGTTTATCGCCGAAAGATAATTTTTACTCCGGGGCAGTATTTTAAAGAGATGCTGACACGTGCCAGCGTGACGAGAGCTAATTGGGAAAACTCGGAAACAACTTCGGGAGGCGGTTCTAATCCTGATGCCGGTGGCAATGGAGAAGAGGAAAACCCGCTGGGGTAATATGCTTTCCATCTGTTTAAACTAAGTGGATGTAGATGAGGGAGATATGAACTTCTTTTATAAGGGTTCACATCTTTCCTCTGATTACTTGACTTTGCCTTTCGGATGTTGTATCTTTACATCAATAATAAAAAACGGCACATAATGATAAACCTGCAAAAAACTATGGAAAATGAAAATGACTTTCGTATCAGGACGTATACGAAAAAAGAATTAGCATGTTTGTATTGCCCCAATGCTACGGCACGCTGTGCCATTCGTACACTGACACGCTGGATTAAACGCAATCGCGAATTGTATGCGGAACTGCTTCTTACGGGATATCATGTAAGAGTACGGACTTTTATGCCGAGACAAGTCGGGATTATCGTTCACTATTTGGATGAGCCTTAATTAACGGGCTGCTTTTAAGTTCATAAAAAACGGAAAGCTTTAATAGCTTTCATTTGTATTTCTCCCGCTCTTTTTGTTCCTTTGCCCTTGTCAATTTAAAAAACGAATCAATGAAAACCGTTGTTTATATAGTGACTTGTGTGGTAGCGTTGTCAGTCGTTTCCTGTACATCCCGGCAAAAGGGTGGAGACGATGTGCAGGTATTGATGCAGGACAGCACCGTGACTTCCGCTCCGCAGCGTATGCAGGTTTCCGATACCAAAGTGACCATTACTTATAAAGGTAAGGAGTATCGCTCGTCTGTGGTGCGCCGTCCGGATGACAGCCTGCCCATTGTGAAGAATGAACAAGGCGAGAAGTTCGTTGATAACAGCATTACCCTGCGCATCACCTGTGGCGGTAAGCAGATTGTAGACAGGGTGTTTACGAAAGAGAGTTTCGCCTCGCTGGTGGATGCCGGATTTATGAAGTACGCTATTCTGGAAGGGTTGGTTTATGATAAAACTACCCCTCAGGGAATTATTTATGCTGCCAGCATCTGCTATCCGCAAACAGACCTCTACGTGCCTCTCCGACTGACGGTTTCCGCCGACGGTAAAATCTCGATGGCGAAAGAAGAACTGTTGGAAGATGTGTACGAGGAAGATACTGTTTCCAATTGATGTTCGGGTAATTCCAGAATGATTCCAGATTTGTGAGGTTCCTTTGCTGACATGAAAATCCTGATTGTAGAAGATGAGCAAGATTTGCGGGAAACCATTCGCGCTTCGCTCCTGAAAGAGAAGTTTGTCGTAGAAACGGCTGCCGATTATTTTTCGGCATTGGATAAGATAAACGACTATGATTACGACTGCATCCTGCTGGACATTATGCTGCCGGGCGGAAGCGGTCTGGATTTGTTGCGTGAGTTAAAGCGCTTACGCCGTACGGACAGTGTGCTTATCATCTCCGCCAAAGATTCGCTGGATGATAAGGTGGACGGTCTGGAACTCGGAGCCGATGATTATCTGACGAAACCTTTCCACTTGGCAGAACTGAATGCCCGCATAAAGTCTTTGATCCGCCGCCGTCAGACGCAGGGTGATGTGACGGTCACCGTAGGTAATTTGCTGCTCTATCCTGACAAGCGGCAGGCGGAAGTGGACGGTGCGCCTTTGCAACTGAACCGTAAGGAGTTCGATTTACTGTATTACTTTGTGGTGAATCCCAATCGGGTTATTAATAAAATGAGTCTTGCAGAGTCGGTATGGGGTGATAATATAGACCAGGTCGATTCTTTGGATTTCATTTACTCGCAAGTAAAGAATCTGCGCAAGAAATTGAAGCAGGCCGGCGCTTCCGTGGAACTGAGGGCTGTCTATGGCTTTGGTTATAAACTGTCCGAGTTATGAAACTGGTATATTACACATATCGCAAAATCTCCTTATTGCTATTCGTCCTGATGACTGTATGGGGTGTATTGTTTTATTATGCCATTATCGATGAGGTTGTTGACGAAACGGATGATACGCTGGAAAATTATGCCGGGATATTAATGGAACATGCGCTTCACGACCCCTCTGTTCTTGAAACGGAAGGCTCTCTGATGTCTTTCTATAAATTCCTTCCTATCTCCGAAGAAGAGGGACGCCATTATCGGGAAGTCTTCTATGATTCTACCGTCTATATCGAACTTGAGGATGAGGACGAGCCGGTACGTGTGATGCGCACGGCTTTTCGTATGCCCGACGGACAGTTTTATGAGCTTACCCTGATGATTTCCATCTTGGAACGCGACGATATGGTAGAGGCGATGCTCTGGTATCTGGGAGCATTGTTCCTGCTTTTCCTGATTTGTACCTCTGTCGGTATTCAGCTGGTGCTGAAAGGAGTGTTCCGCCCGTTGCATAAACTACTGGACTGGTTGCATGGCATCCAGCCCGGAAAGGAAGTTCCGGTGTTGGAGAATCCTACGAAAATACGTGAGTTCCGCCAACTGAGTGAGGCGGCGGTAGATATGGGAAACCGTAGTTATAAAGCCTATGAGGAGCAGAAGCAATTTATAGAAAACGCTTCGCATGAGTTGCAGACACCGCTTGCCATTGTACGTGGCAAAGTGGAATTACTGGCGGAAAGCGATAGTCTGACAGAACAACAGATGAAGGAACTGGATGAAATTTACGCCACTTTGGGGCGTGCGGTGAAACTGAATAAGTCTTTGTTGCTGCTTTCCCGCATAGAGAACGGACAGTACACGGAGTCGGAAGATGTATCGGTAGACGAGATACTGGATAATCTTCTGCCTGATTTGATGGATATATACGAGCACAAGCAGGTACGCTTGTTGCGTAAGCAGGGAGAACATCCTTTTATTATCCGCTGTAATCATTCGTTGGCGCAGATTTTGGTTTCCAATCTGGTGAAGAACGCGTTACTTCATAATGAAGAAGAGGGAGAGTTGCAGATACTTACCACTCCGGTTTCATTGACAATAAAGAATACGGGCGATACTCCTTTGGATGGTGAAAAGCTGTTCCGCCGTTTCTATCACAGCGTTGACGGAAAGAAAGAATCCACCGGATTAGGGCTTGCCATAGCCCGTTCTATCGCTCGGATTTCCGCTTTGAAGCTCACGTACGAATGGCAGGACGGGATGCATTGCTTCCTGCTTGTTAAAGAAAATAAAAATAACCGTTAACGCCTGTTATTCCCAAATCTTTCCTATTTCTCTGTCGTTATTTGCAGTGTGAATGATACGAAACGAATTAGTAACATTAAAAAATAACGATTATGAAGAAAGTATTGTCTATTCTTGTATTGGCTCTTATAGCCGTTCAGTTTGCGTTTGCCGGCGATGTCATTACACGCGATGCCAAGCAGCTGCCTTTGACCGCCCGTAACTTTATCAACCAGTATTTCACCAAGCCGCAAATCTCACATATTAAGATTGAGACCGGTATGCTGGGTTCTAAAAAGTATGAGGTACTGTTGACCGACCGTACCGAGATTGATTTTGACAGTAATGGTAACTGGACCGAAGTCGACTGTAAGAAAGCTGCCGTACCCGAAGCATTGATTCCGGTATCTGTGCGAGAATACGTAAAAACAAACTTTCCGCAGGAGATGATCACCAAGATTGAACGCGGACGGAGCGGGGTGGAAGTTGAACTCGCCAATGATTACTCCTTGAAATTCAATAATAAAGGTAAGTTTGTCAGCATGGACGATTGATTGTAACATGAAATGTATCACTTTAATTTTGATGGCATAATATGAAAATGAAGTTTCAACTATTGGCGATGATGTTCATTGCTGCATCGGCTTTCAGCGCGTGCGGCGATGATGACAAGAACGATGGCATAACCGTTCCGGATGCGGTTTCTAAAGCTTTAAAGAATAAATATCCCGCTGCTACCGATATTGAGTGGGAGCGGAAAGGCGATTATTTCGTGGCCGACTGCTGGATGGACGGTAAAGAAATGGATGTGTGGTATGATACTCAGGCCGTTTGGCGATTGACCGAGGTTGATATCCTTTGGGGGAGTTTGCCCCCTACGGTACAGACTGCTTTTGAGGGTGGGGAATATGCTAACTGGAAGCGGGAAGACATCGATATGCTCGAATACCCCGTACAGCCCGTTCAATACGTTATCGAGGTAGAAAAAGGTAATCTGGAATATCAGTTATTCTATGCTGAGGACGGCGCTTTATTGCAACAGCGTGATGTCAGTGGTGATAAAGACGATACGCACTGGCCGATGTAAAAAAAGTGGCGGAGTGAGCCACTTTTTTTTTACATCGGTTTATAATCTTTAGCCAGACCGCCCTCGCTTGTTTCCTTGTAAAGTGACGGCAAGTCATTTCCGGTTTCTTTCATAACCTCTACTACCTTGTCGAAAGATACGCGGTGCATACCGTCGGTGAAAGAGGAGTAGAGATTGGCATCCAAAGCGCGTGCGGCGGCATAGGCATTGCGCTCTATACACGGAATTTGCACCAATCCGCATACGGGGTCGCAGGTCATTCCCAGGTGATGCTCCAAGCCCATTTCTGCGGCATATTCTATTTGTGCGGGGCTACCGCCAAACAACTGATTGGCTGCTGCCGAGGCCATTGCGCAGGCTACGCCGACTTCTCCCTGACATCCTACTTCCGCACCCGAAATGGAAGCGTTGGTCTTTACTATATTTCCTACCAATCCGGCTGTGGCAAGGGCGCGTAGGATACGTGTGTCGCTAAACTCACGGCTCTTGGCCAGATGATAGAGCACGGCAGGCATCACGCCGCACGAACCGCATGTGGGAGCAGTAACAATCACACCGCCCGAAGCGTTTTCCTCACTCACTGCCAATGCGTAGGCGAATACCAGTCCGCGTGATTGCAGAGACTGTTTATATCCGCTGGCACGTATGTAATAGGTTGAGGCTTTGCGTCGTAAGTTCAGCGGGCCGGGGAGTACTCCTTCCTGTTCCAAACCCCGTTTTACGGCATTCTGCATGGTTTTCCACACTTCTTGCAGATAGTCCCATATATCGCTGTCTTCACATTCCTTGACATATTCCCAATAACTTTTCCCTGTGCGTTCGCACCATTGCAGAATTTCCGTCATGCTGTTCATGGAGTACACATCGGGGGTGTTAACCGAGGACGCACCGTCGCTCTCTTCCGCCAAAGCGCCGCCGCCGATGCTGAACACTACCCATTGGTCGGTTTCTTTTCCCTCTTTGTCTACCGAAACGAACTTCATTCCGTTCGGGTGAAAAGGAAGGAAAATCTTAGGTTCCCAAATAATCTCTACCGGCGCTACCGGTTGCAGCACTTCGGTAATGGCGATATTAGTCATGTGGCCTTTGCCTGTTGCCGCCAGACTGCCGTATAGCGTTACTTTGAATGCCGTTGCTTCCGGATGTCTTTCCAGAAATATTTCGGCGGCTTTGCGGGGTCCCATTGTATGGCTGCTTGAAGGACCTGTACCGATGCGATAGAGTTCTTTGATTGATTTCATGTTGGCAATTAGTTATCGGGTAATTAGTATTTATTTGATTTCTATTTCTCAATTTTTATTTCACAATTCTCAATTAACTCAAGTCTACCACCGTAATTCCCGCCCCGCCGAACTGGATGTGTTCGTCGGCGAAATGGCTTACGCCGGGTACGGTTTGCAGATACTGACGGATAAGAGTACGCAGAATGCCCGTACCTGTTCCATGAAGAATCCGTACGCGGGACATTCCTACCAATATGGCATCGTCTATAAAATAGGTCACTGCCTGCAAGGCCTCATCTCCACGCATGCCGCGTACATCTATGTCTTGTTTGAAGTTCAACTTCTTTTCGTACATGCTGTCTTGGGTTTGCGAACTGATGTAAGTACTTTTGGTAGAAACATCCGCTTGCTTGGGCTGCGCGTTTGTTCGTTCCAGTCTGTCCAGCTTGACGGTGGTTTTGATGCTGCCGAATGCAACGACGGCGTTCTTGCCGTTTATCTCCAGCACTTCGCCTACCGAAGTTTGCCCTTTTATCTTGACATTGCTTCCGGGTACGATTGCTGCGAGGCGTTCGGCCTCTTTCCGCGCCTGTTGTTCTGCCAATGCTTGTGCGGACAGTGCGTTTTCCTGACCTCTATTGGCTTTCTTCTCTTTCTTCCGGTTCTGTTTTTCTTTCAGTTTTTCTATTTTACGGGCAATCTTTTCTTCCTGTTCTTTGGCGACAAGAGCTTCCATCGATTCGCGGAAGTCACTTAATTCCTGACGTACCTGACGTGTCTTTTCCTTTTCGGCTTGCACCTCTTTAATGGTACGGATGGTATTTTCAATGCGGGCGTTGGCTTCCTGCATCAGTTGTTCCGCTTCTTCTTTGGCTTTCCGTAGAATCTCCTTGCGTGATTTCTGCAATTCCTCTATCTCCGCCTGATAGCGGGCGATGGTTTCTTCCATATGCTTTTCGCGTTGCCGGATGGTCTGGCGCTTGCCTTCCCAGTATCGTTTGTCACGTACGATATCTTGCAGATACTTGTCGGCATTGATGTACTCGCTGCCTACAATCTCCGAGGCATCGGCAATTACATCTTCCGGCAATCCGATTTTACGGGCTATCTCTACGGCGAACGAACTGCCCGGATTGCCTATCTGGAGTTGGAATAAAGCCTGCATCAAATGGCGGTCGTATAGCATGGCGCCATTCACCACCCCTTCGTGGTCTTCGGCAAAATGCTTCAGATTCTGGTAGTGCGTGGTGATAACGCCGAATGTCTGCTTTTGGTTGAAACGTTTCAGAACGGCCTCGGCTATCGCTCCGCCAATCTGGGGTTCCGTACCGCCGCCAAACTCATCGATAAGGATAAGGCTGCGTTCGTTACAGCTCTTCATCATTATCTTCATGTTCGTAAGATGCGAAGAGTAGGTGCTCAGGTCGTCTTCGATAGACTGCTCGTCACCGATGTCAATGAATATATTGCTGAATATACCGGCGTGACTGCGTTCATGCATCGGGATGAGCAGGCCGCATTGCAACATGTATTGAAGCAGTCCTACGGTTTTCAGGCAGACTGACTTTCCACCGGCATTCGGGCCGGAGATGATGAGGATACGTTGTTTTTCGTTCAACTCTATATCCAGCGGTACTACTTTCTTTCCATGTTTGGCAAGGGAGAGTTGCAACAGCGGGTGTACTGCCATTGTCCAGTCTAACACTTGCTTATTCTCGAAAGCCGGTTTCAACCCGGTGATTTGTTCGGAGAATAATGCTTTGGCACGGATAAAGTCGATTTCGGCGAGAAATTCGTACGATAGCAACACATCGGGGATGGACGGACGCAACAGGTTGGAAAACTCCATAAGGATGCGGATAATCTCCCGTCGTTCGTCACCCTCGAGTTCGCGGATGCGGTTGTTGGCTTCCACTACTTCGGCGGGTTCGATGAACACGGTTTTACCACTGGCGGATTCATCGTGTACGATACCTTTTATTTTTCGCTTCAAGGCGGGTACTACTGGAATCACCAGTCGTCCGTCGCGCATTGTGGGGGCTACGTCTTTATCTACGACACCTTCCGACTGGGCATTGCGTAAGATGCTGTTAAGTGAACGTGAGATGCTTCCCATCGTACTTGCCAGTTCGCGGCGGATGCGTGCCAGTTCTGCCGATGCGTTATCTTTTATTTTTCCGTAAGGTGAAAGAATACCGTTTATTTTTCCGATAAGTTGGGGAAAGACCGTTATATCTCCCGCCAGTCGTTTCAGACAAGGGTAGGGGGATGTGTTTTCCTCTTCGTCCTCGCTTTTTTGCAGGAAACGTACAATATCGCGTATCGTTTCCAGGGAACGGCGCAGGTCGAAAAGTTCCTGTTCATCCAAGTACATACCTTCCACCCGTATTCGTTTCAGGGACGGACGTACATCAAAAAAATATTGTGCCGGGAAATTATCTTCTTCTTGGAGTATACGTACAAATTCTGTAACCTGATCCAGACGCTCTTCCACTTCACTAAAGCGGTCGGAGAATGCCATGTCTGTCACTCGTTCTTCGCCAAGCGTACTGAGACATTTTTCTTTCAGCAGTTGGCGTATCTGGTCGAAGCCTATCTTCTGTTCAAAGTTCTGTGGGTATATCATGGATGCAAAAGTACAATTATTTCGTGAAAAAATAAGAAGTATGTTTGCAGAATTAAAAATGATTTGTACCTTTGCACCGCTTTAAGAGAGAAGCATTTCTGAAAAGGAAGTTTGGGAGAGGTGGCAGAGTGGTCGATTGCGGCGGTCTTGAAAACCGTTGTGCTGCGAGGCACCCGGGGTTCGAATCCCTGTCTCTCCGCTGAACTAACCGGACAAAACCGGACAGTAAGCAGACAAGTCCCACAAATTCAATGATTTGTGGGACTTTTTTATCCCCTTGTGTCTGCCTTGAAGTACACCTTTTCGCCCCTAAAAGACAAAGTTCGTAACCTAACTCGTACCCCCGACAAACAAAATCGGTAAGGGGGGTACAGATTGTCCGAAATTGGCGAAGTCCTGTCGCTATTTGGCTTGCCTGCATAAAGCTCATTTTTAGAGATTTACAATAGTTTTGCAACTTAAAAAAGTGAGTTATGAAATCGACATTCAACATTTGCTTTTACGCAAAGAAAGACAAGCAGAAAGCCAACGGTGCGTACCCCATTTTCGCCCGTATCACAGTGGACGGCGTGGCAAGCCGTTTTAACACCAAGCTGGACGTGCCACACTCTATTTGGGACGGTAAAATGGGCAAGGCTACCGGACGTACTTCGGAAGCCAGCCGCATAAACCGTATGCTGGATGATATAAACGCATCTTTGAACACCATTTACCACGAAATGCAGCGGCGTGACAACTACGTGACCGCCGAGAAAGTGAAGAACGAGTTCTTGGGACACAGCGAGAGCCACGAAACAATCCTTTCATTGTTCCAAAAGCACAATGACGATGTGAAGCAGCTTGTGGGCATATCCAAGACGATAGCGACCTACCGCAAGTATGAAGTGACCCGCCGCCACCTTGCCGAGTTCATCCGCAGCAAGTACAACGTATCGGACATATCCATTAAGGAAATTACTCCAATGTTCATTACCGATTTTGAGTTGTATTTGCGTACCGCCTGCAAGTGCGGTTACAACACCACCGCCAAGTTCATGCAGTTCTTCAAGCGCATCATCATCATTGCCCGCAACAACGGCATACTGGTGGGCGACCCGTTCGCCAGCTACAAAATTCGGCTGGAAAAAGTGGATAGGGGCTACTTGACGGAGGACGAGATAAAAATCATCCTTAAAAAGAAAATGGTTTCCGAACGGCTGGAATACGTCAGGGACTTGTTCATCTTTGCCTGTTTCACCGGACTTGCCTATATAGATGTAGCCGGGCTTACGCAAGACAATATCCGCAAATCCTTTGACGGCAACCTTTGGATAATGACAAAGCGGCAAAAGACCAATACGGACGTGAATGTTCCCTTGCTGGATATTCCCAAGATGATTTTGAAGAAGTACAAGGGCAAATTACCGAACGGCAAGATACTTCCCATTATCAGCAATCAGAAGCTAAATGCGTATTTGAAAGAGATAGCCGATGTATGCGGGATTAAAAAGAACCTGACATTTCACCTCGCTCGCCATACTTTCGCCACGACCACCACACTTTCAAAAGGCGTACCCATTGAAACGGTCAGCAAGATGCTGGGACACACGAACATTGAAACGACACAAATCTACGCCCGCATAACTAACAGTAAGATAGGCAGCGATATGCAGGGACTTGACAAGAAGTTTGTCGGTATCGAAAAGATTTACAAGGAAGTAGCCATGTAATCTTGATTATTGGGAACTGGTCACAAATTGTGACCAGTCCTTACTATTGTTCCAACATTACTTAATCCCCTAAAATATACAATTATGGATTTACAGATTATCCAAAACAAGATTTTTGAAGTCAGAGGTTGCCGGGTGATGCTTGACTTGCATTTGGCAGAACTCTATCAAGTGGAAACACGAGCCTTGAAGCAGGCGGTCAAACGCAATATAGAGCGTTTCCCCGGTGATTTTATGTTTGTCCTCACCAAAGAGGAAGCTAACTTACTGTTATCCATAGGGGTGTCACAAAATGTGATACCCCCTGATTACAACTTCGGCGTTGCTATGCCAATGGCTTTCACCGAACAGGGCGTAGCCATGCTTTCCTCTGTTCTCCGTTCCAAAGTAGCCATAGAGGTAAACATTTCAATCATGCGGGCTTTCGTACTCATGCGCCAAATGGTAATCGGTTACGAGGAACTGTTAAAGCGCATTGAGGAACTGGAGGTAAGCACCGATGCGCAGTTCAATGAACTGTACCAAGCCCTTACTCAGCTTCTAAGCCAGTCGCAGCAGCAAAAAGAACGCCGTCCGATAGGTTTCGTTACCTATGACCGTTCAGGTAACAAATAGGTAACGATTTCGGTAACGAAATTCCACCTAACAAACCATATTCCAATAAAGTATATTCTTTCACCTTGCGGGCAGTCCGGCGACTACCCGCATTTTTTATGTCCTTTTCCAACTGGCACATTCCCCGGAACGCCAGCCGTGCGTGGCATGGCTGACTGTATTCCGTGAAAAGAGCCGTTGGAAACCCGCACAAGCGTACCGCAAGGTAAACTTGCCATACCCTTGCCTTTCCCGCCCGCATGGAGTGTTCCCTAAAAGATGAAAGAGAACAGGCACTTTTCCCCAGTTTCCCTATCTGTAAATCTTCCTCTTACGCAGTCCCCCAGCCGGGACAGTCGTTTTAATCATTTCAATAGGCAAAG